>JBATID010000309.1:0-3707 GCA_049667545.1 Woeseiaceae bacterium | reverse complement strand
GAAGGCGGGGGTCACAGGGACAGTCGAGCGATCGGCCTTCGCGTAAATGGTGAGGAGCCAGATATCACCGTTGTCCAATCGGTTGAAATAGATTACCCGGGCACCGCCACTTTTACCCTTGCGTTTCGGGGCCCAGCGTACTTTTCGCACGCCGCCCGAACCACGTACGACAGAGCCGGCCATCGGATTCTGCGCGATAAAGACCGCGAAATGCTCTCTCGTCATCGGTCAGGATCCGTTTGACCTTGCCTGCATAAACAGGTGTTTCAATGACGGTGTAAACAAGCCAAGACTACGGCATTGCCGTATAAAAAATCAAACGGCCACTGTGTGAGATCTGTGTGACTGAGTGCTGCTCGGTTATGATGAGTACTGCATGCCCAAAGGGAGGGTCCCAGCTTGGATGATTTGTTCGCGCTCGTTAACGGCCTGCGATTCCCCTGGCGGATCGTTGCTTTTGCCGGGCTTGCCGTCCTGACCCATGTCGGTGTGATACTGGTTCGGCAGCTGGCCAGCATTGCGACGGTGAACCGGCAGGTAAAGCGCCATCAAAAACTACGCTCCATTGCGACACTGACGGCAAGTGCCGTGGTGTTCACGCTCTATTTTCTTGCGGTCGGATTGATATTGCGAGAATTCGGCGTTTCGCTCAAGGCATACCTCGCAAGCGCATCGGTTGTTGGTCTCGCAATTGGTTTCGGCTCGCAGGGCATTGTGCAGGACGTTGTGACGGGACTGACTTTTATCTTCTCCGATCTCATTGATGTCGGAGACCTCGTGCAGGTTTCGGGTCAGACGGGAATGGTAAAGGCTATCACCATGCGTTTTGTTGAACTCGAGGACGCCATGGGCGCAGTCGTGTTCATACCGAACCGGACGATCAGCAATGTCACGAACTACCCGCGAGGCTACATTCGCTGCATTGTTGACGTAACGCTGCGCGGCGAAGATGCGCAACGCAAGGCCATTGAGGCAGCCACATTGCGTCAGATGAACCTGTTTCAGAAGCAGTTTCCCGGGATAAATCTCACGACACCTTCTAGTGAAGGCCGCATCAGGCTGGACGCCGGCAAAGAGATACTCAGAGTGAAATTTCGTATCTGGCCGAACCGACAGCAACCCATAGAGACGACCTTTCTCCAGGAGTTACTCGCGGAAATCACCGCGCTTGATCCTGCCTACAAGCCATGGATGGTTTCGATCAGCTACGAAGTCGAGGAAAAGAAAGCACAGACGACGCACACCTGGCTGTGGCGCACACAGCGCAAGAAAAATCCGGAAGCACCGCCGCCGGTCGCCTGACACCCGGCGAGTTGACTCGTGCTTTGGAAAATAAATGGGTCAGACCCTCGGGTCTGTGAAAACCTGCTGCTGCTCCTGCTGCGACGACTTCTCCTGACAATGCACTACCGCGGCGGCGATCGCGTCCTTGCGGTCCTCAAATTGCTGGTCAACCGAAATACGATCGAGAACACCCATTCCACTGAGCGCCCTCAGTGCGTGGTTTTTTAACCCCGATACGATGACATGTCGATCATGTTTCAGTGACAGGTCGATCATTTCATCGATTGCCAGTGCGGCGCTCGGATCGACATATCCGGCATGCGTAAAATCGTAGATGACGACGTCACGAGGGGCTATGGCCTGACTGTCACGGCGAGCCAGATCGCGCGCCGAAGCATAGGAAAATGAACCGTGCAAGAGAGTAACCAGCACGCGCCCCCCGACCGTACTCAGTAGTGCCTTCTCTTCAGGTGTCAGGAGATCAAGTTCGTCGGCGTCTGCAGATTGTTTGAGTCCTTTGAGCTGTTCTTCGGCAAGCCAGCGCGAGTTGACGAATCCGGCCAGAATAATGCCAACCCCGACGGCGGTAATCAGGTCGACGAAGACTGTAAGCCCAAGCGTTACCAGCATCACCACGACTTTTTCCCGGGGTGCCCGTCGTATTCGTGTCAGATATCCCCAATCGATGATGTCCCAACCGACCTTCATGAGAATTGCCGCCAGGATAGTAGTCGGTACATGCGCGACGATCGGGCCAAGGCCCAGCGCGAGGCCCAACAGGATGATGGCATGCAACATCCCGGATATCGCCGTTCGGCCGCCGGCACGAACATTAACCACGGTTCGCATTGTTGCGCCGGCGCCGGGTAGGGCGCCTAACAGTCCCGCAACAATATTTCCTATGCCCTGTCCGACGAGTTCCTTGTCAGGGTCATGTTGTGTTTTCGTCACTGAGTCGGCCACGAGTGACGTTAGCAAGCTGTCGATTGAGCCCAACAGCGCGAGTATGAATGCGGGTTGCAGCATCCTCGCCATCCCATCGATGGATACGCTCGGTACAACAATCCCGGGAAATCCTGACGGTACTTCGCCAATAACCGCCATATCCTGAAAGGCCAGAGCCGATACGGTTGTGCCAAGTACCAGGATACCCAGGGGGGCCGGCACAAATTGGGCGAGTCGACTGGGCCAATATATGACGAGTAGCAATGCGGCAAGAGCCAGGCAAACTGCGCGGAGATCTATTGCGCTGATTTGCAGCGTTGACAGGGTTCGCAGGGTGCCCGCAACGCCCTGCGTTGACGCGGGTAAACCGAGAAAGGGCAAAATCTGAATGATCACGATGATCATACCGATGCCGGTCATGAAGCCGGACACGACCGACGCGGGCGTATAGGTAACGTATTTTCCGACACGAAGTATGCCGAACACCATCTGAATGATTCCGCCGAGCATCACGATCGTGAATGCTTCCGGAAGGTTTTCGGCATGAGTCGCGACAATTGCGCCCATGACTACGGTCATTGGGCCGGTCGGGCCCGATATCTGTGCCGGCGTGCCACCAAACAACGCGGCAAAAAACCCCGTCGCGATGGCGCCATACAAACCGGCAATGGCACCGGCACCTGAGGCCACACCGAAGGCAAGTGCAAGAGGCAGTGCAATAACCGCCGCCGTTATGCCGCCGAAAATATCACCACGAAGATTGCGCGTGTCGCGAACGCCGTTCGGTCCGCCGATCGCGTTCGGCGTGAGTAATCTTAGAACTGACATTTGCCCGCTCGTCGTGGATACGCGGCTAATGATGCCGCCGATATTTTCAATTTGCTATGGCCATGTGCGACGGTTTGCATCCGGTAGTTACGGCCATATCGTATTGCCAATCCAACGACAGGGGCATATACGTAATAAATGGAATAAATGGGGACAGACCCCTGATGAACAAATGGGGACAGACCCCTGATTGCAGATGACAAGCGCATTTATCCCGGAACATGAGGTCTACGGAATACTGTCCCGCGTTGATATCAAGACGCCACGGCATTGTTTTGCCGACGATGACAGCAGGATATCTGACGCGCCGTTTGCTGAGGGCGAACCGGTTGTCATCAAGGGCATAGCCAGGGACCTTTGGCACAAGTCGGACCATGACGCGCTGGCATTTTGTGAATTCGATATCGATGCCGTCAGGGCGATGCACCGCAGCATGTCTGCGCGAGTCGGCCGGCAATTCGAATGGCTTGGAACCGTGATCGCGGAGAAGGTCGAGATTCAGAGCGCCAGAAGTGCGCCGAGCGAGATCTTCGTCAGTCTGCGAAAAGACCGGTCTTGCGGAGCCATCATCAGTTTCGGTTTCGGTGGCTTGCTGACCGAGGATTGGGCGCGGGAACTCAAGCAGTCACTGCTCGTATGGCCTGCAGCGG
>JBATID010000308.1:0-22308 GCA_049667545.1 Woeseiaceae bacterium | reverse complement strand
CACCGTTGTGCGCCAGGAAGCGGAACGGCTGGGCGAGTCGCCACTCCGGTAAGGTGTTGGTCGAGAAACGCTGGTGGAAAAGGGCCACCGATGACTCGAGTCGCGGGTCGCGAAGATCCGGATAGAACTGCGGCAGCGCCGCCGGCATGATCATGCCCTTGTAGCTGATCGTGACCGACGACAGGCTCGCGATGTACGTCTCGGCATCAGCAACACGGTTTTCTGCGCGGCGACGTGCGAGGAACAGGCGGCGGTTGAAGCGGCCCCGTGGCATGTCGTCCGGTCCGTTGACGAAGACCTGTTCGATCTGCGGCAAGGTTGCCAGTGCCTTGTCGCCGCAAGCGGCGGGGTCGACCGGCACCTGCCGCCAGCCTGCGACCTCAAGGCCAATTTCCGCGATGGCGGTATCGATGACCCTGCGCGCGGCAGCCGCGACCTTGTCATCCTGGCTCAGGAAAACGGTACCGGCGGCGAAGCGCTCGCCAAGCTCGAAGCCACACTCCTCGCCCACGGCGCGCAGAAAGTCCTTCGGCGACTTCAGGAGCAGGCCACAGCCGTCGCCGGTCTTGCCGTCAGCGGCCACAGCACCACGATGCGTCAGTCTTGCCAGTGCCGCAATTGCCGTCTGCACCACCCAGTGGCTCGGCAGATCGTCGATGTTGGCGATCAGGCCGAAGCCGCAGCTATCGCGTTCGAAAGCCGGGTCATACAGTGTTTTTTGAAGTCGCTCTGTCATGCGTGCCATCGGGAGCGCCAGGCGCGCTCCATGGTTGTTAAGCAGTGTCTTTTTGGGTTGGCGCCAGGCGCCGCGAACCTTTAATTATATGACACGATTCGCCGGTCTAGCTGTATCGCGGCGAAAAGTCGGTGTTTTTGCATCAAAACAGGGTGTTTTTTCGCTCAACCACGTTGCGGCCGGCAAACCGGACGTTTGGTTGCGCGCGTAACCATGCGGCCGGTGGCGGCCCCGGCGCATCGTCGCACAGGCTAGCGCGACTGCGAGCTCAGGCGAATGCTGCCGTCATTACTAAAGCTAAGCGGCGCTGTCAGCGGGAGATCGAGGGAGAGCTGGCCGTCAAGCTCGTAGGCGACCTCTTCATGCACGCTTTGGCGCACGATGGACAGCAGCTGTGGCGCGGTTTGCAGCAGATCCAGGTCGACACTGATCGCAAACTGCGAAGCACCGTTCGCCGGCACGGAGAACGCGCTGGCGGTCTCACCGCTGGCGAAGCGCTGCCCGTTCAGTTTCACTCCGTAACTGACCGCTTTTATCGGTAGTGAAAACCCATTGGGGTTGGCAACGTCGAACGACAGGAGAAACGTCTGGCTGCTGAAATCAAGCCCCACCAGCTGCACGCTTGCGAGCTCTACGGTCGGGCTCTTCACTATATTCTGCAGGCCGCTCGCGCAGCCGCTCAAAAGCAGCAGCGTGAAACCGGCTGTCAACAAGCTCGTTCGATAAGTGAATCTCATTTCATCTCCTTGCCAAGCTCGCCCCAGCGCGCCGAGATCAGTTGCCAGTCATCGCTGCCGCGCTCGAGTTCGAGTGCGAAACGGTATGCATCGGCGCTGAACCCAAGGACACCGTCGTGCGTGCCGGCCATTGCAACCTTCACGACCACCTCGGCCGCAGTGTCACCAATCACGGTAATGTCTTCGATCGACGTCACCAGCTGCACACTGTTCATGCGGAGAAAATACCAGCGGAGGATACTTTCGATACCGTCTCGCTGGTTGCCGCGCGCATCAGCGTACGCCGGCGATATCATACCAACAAGTTGTCGACGTTCCTTGGCCTGTGCGGCCTCAACACCGACCCTGACCCACTCGCGGATTTCCTCTTCAGGTGCCGACGCCGGGCCGCCACAGGCGCTGAGCGTCAGGCACACCACCAATGCCAGCAAGCTGGTTGGTGCCGCAAAAAATCGCTGATATTGCCGGTTTTTCATGATCATCTGCTAAAGTCTACTGACATGTAGCGACACAGGCGCGCCGTTGGGCCGGTTTTGTGACCGGGGTCGCACCACGACGGTCTCATAGTGCCGCACACTGAACCGCTAACGGAAGTCGAGATTCGAACGATGTCTGTCAAACTGTTAAGCGAGAGCATGGGCGCCACTCTAACCGACGAGGACCTGGTTCGCATCGAGGACGTATTGACGTTCTGGTTCAAGGAGCACGCCCTGTCGGCACCACAGATCGACCGGCGCATGGACATCTGGTTCGGCGCAGACCCGATATTCGATCACGAGATTACGAAAGAGTTTTCCAACGATGTCGAGCTCGCGAGCGCCGGCAAACTCGATTACTGGGCTGAATCACCGCGCGGCCGACTTGCGCTGATCATTATGATTGACCAGTTCCGTCGCAATATTCATCGCAATACCGCGCAGGCCTTTTCCAAGGATACCTTAGCCCTGAAATACTGCGTCGAGGGCGCAATAAAAAAACACGAGCAGGACCTCGCTCCCATCGAAAAGGTGTTTTTCTATATGCCGCTGCAGCACGCCGAGTCTCGCAAGGTACAGGCGAAATCAGTATTGCTTTACAAGCGCCTGATTGCTTCGGCTTCGCCAACCTACCGCGAGACATTTGAAACCGTGTTGCAGTTTGCCGAACTGCATAAGGACATCATCGATCAGTTCGGTCGTTTCCCCCATCGCAACACGCTGCTCAATCGCGCGAACACGCCGGAGGAAAACGAGTACCTGTCTGGCGACAGCCCGGATTTCGGCCAGGCCGGCAACTGACGCCCGTCAGACTTTGGAAATGCGGTGATAGCGCCAGGTGAGCAAGATCGCCGCAGTACCCAGACCAACGATAAACCCCCCCCAGGTATAGTTCGGCGGCGCTTTGAACGTAACCGCTGCCAGGAACGCCAGCGGAAACGCCAGCACCCAGTAGGCGAACATGTTCACGAACATCGGGACACGCGTGTCCTTGTAACCGCGCAGCGCGGCGGCCGCGCCGATCTGCACGCCGTCAGCCACCTGGAAGATCGCCGCCATTAACAGCAGGCTGATGGCAATGCTGCGGACCGCCGCATCGTCCGTGTACAAACTGACGACGGCGTCCCGGAACACCAGCATGAACAGCGCCGAAATCGCCATGAACAGTGCGCACAGTCCAATGCCAACGGCACCGCTGACACGCGCACCCCGCAAATTGCCGGCACCCAGTAACTGGCCAACGCGGATCGTCGATGCGGAGCTCAGAGCGACCGGTACCATGAACATCGTTGAGGCGAAGTTGATGGCGATCTGGTGCGCGGCCGTTATCTCGACGCCGCGCGTTCCCATCAGAATCGAAACGGCGCCGAAGAGGCCGGCCTCCGCGGTAATCGTGATAGCGATCGGCACGCCGAGGACGATCATCTCCCGCAGTACGGACATGCGCAGCGGCGCTACGCGCGAGAATAAATCGAACCGCCGGTAAAACGGGCTTAACACCATGTACGATGCGAGCGCCCCCGCGACCAGCCACATCGAGATAGCGCTGGCGATGCCGCAGCCCACCACGCCGAGCGCCGGCGCACCGAAATTGCCAAACATCAGGACGTAATTGAGAAAGACATTGCAACTGAGTGCAATGACCGACGTGAACATGATCGGCCGCGTGTGACCGAGGCCCTCGGTCGTGAACCGCAATACCAGGAATATAAATATCCCGGGTGCGCCGAACATGATCGCCTTGACGTAACCCACGGTCAGTCCACGAAACTCCTCGTCAATCCCGATCCATGTCAGCAGTGGCTCGACCGCGTATTGCGCCATCACTATCAGCGGCAGCCCCAGTGCAAAACCGAGGTAAACGCCCTGGCGCACATAGCGGCCGATGAGATCGTATTGCCCGGCGCCGAAGTGCCGCGCAATGATCGGCGAGATTGCCATTAGAAGGCCCAGGCTGAATGAAAAGCCGATAAGCCACACGCTTCCGCCGATGGCAACCGCGGCCAACGCATCAGCGCCAAGGCGTCCCGCCATAACGGCGTCAGCAAAGTGCATGCCCGCGACTGCCAGGAAGTTCACGATCAGCGGCCCGCTGAGCCGCAACATGGGCTTTGCGTGTGCAATCCAGCTGTTGTCTTCGGGCGCGGTCATCAGCCGCATCTTAACCTACGGTTGTCGGAGCGTATGGTGTAAAGTTGCGAGCGACTTTCGTTTAGTTTTTTGATTGGAGAACAGCATGCTGCACGATCAACGAGCCGTACGGGTTGCCGTTATTGGCGGATCGAGAATTCCGTTTTGCCGCTCACACGGTGCTTATCGTCATCGTTCCAACCAGGATCTGATGACGGCCGCGCTAAAAGGCCTGGTCGAGAAGTTTGAGCTCAAAGGCGAGGCCGTCGGCGACGTATCGCTTGGCGCCGTCATCAAACATTCAAAAGACTTTAACCTTGCGCGTGAGAGCGTCATCGGCTCGGGACTTTCGTTGCGTACGCCCGGGTTTGATGTTCAGCGCGCCTGCGGCACGAGTCTCGAAGCCACCATTTCGATCGCCAACAAGATTGCACTTGGCCAGATCGATGTCGGTATTGCCGGCGGAACCGACTCCATCAGCGATGCGCCGATCGTGTACAACGATGACTATCGACGCGTCCTGATGGACATTCACGCGGCACGTTCGACGATGGCGCGCCTCAAAGCGGCACTGCAGTTTCGCCCGAGACATCTGAAGCCGGTGCTCCCCGGTGTCGAGGAACCGCGCACGGGACTGTCGATGGGCGCGAGTTGCGAGCTCATGGCCAAGCAATGGCAGCTGACCCGTGAGGAGCAGGATCAGCTGGCGATGGCCAGCCACCTCAACGCTGCAGCCGCGCAGGAAGCAGGCTGGTACCAGGATCTCATCACGCCTTTCGAGGGCGTCGAGCGCGACAACAACGTGCGGCCCGATGCCTCGATGGAGTCACTGGGCAAACTCAAGCCGTCCTTCGACCGCAGCGGTACCGGTACGATGACCGCTGGCAACAGCACGCCGCTAACCGACGGTGCTTCGAGCGTGTTGCTGGCATCGGAGGACTGGGCGCGCGACCGCGGCCTGCCGGTCATGGCGTACCTGAGCTTTGCACGCGTGGCGGCCGTCGATTTCCTGTCCAGGGAAGGCCTGTTGATGGCACCCGCTTACGCGGTCTCCGATATGTTGCGGCAGGCCGACCTCGCGCTGCAGGACTTCGATTTCTACGAGATTCACGAAGCCTTCGCTGCGCAAACGCTCGCGACGCTCAGGGCCTGGGAGTCGGAGGAGTACTGCCGGGAGCGACTGGGTCGTGACGCACCGCTAGGCACGATCGACCGCGCCCTTATGAACACCAAGGGCGGCAGCGTTGCGATCGGCCATCCGTTCGGCGCAACGGGTGCGCGTATCGTGGGCACGCTCGCCAAGCTGCTGCATGAAAAAGGTACGGGGCGTGGCCTGATCTCGGTCTGTACCTCCGGTGGCATGGGCGTTTCCGCTATCATGGAAGCCGCCTAAAACGATAATCGGGAAACCTCATGGGTGAATTCAGCACGTTTCTTGCCACGCTCAACGGCATTCTCTGGCATGAATACGTGCTGTACGCGATCGTCGGTACAGGCGTGCTGTTCACGTTCTGGAGTGGTTTTGGCCAGTATCGCGCGCTGACGCACGGCCCGCGTGTCATTCGCGGCGTCTACGACGACCCCAACGACCCGGGCGCCATCAACCACTTCCAGGCGCTGTCGGCGGCACTCTCGGCCACCGTGGGCCTCGGCAACATCGGCGGCGTGGCGCTGGCGATCGCCCTGGGCGGCCCGGGCGCGGTTTTCTGGATGTGGGTGATCGGCTTTCTCGGCATGTCGATCAAGCTCACCGAAGTGACGTTGTCGATGCTCTATCGCAACACTGACGATCCCGACAATCCACACGGTGGGCCGATGTGGGTGGCGGCAAAGGCGTTCGAAAGAAAAGGTATGGGCGGACTCGGCCGCGCAATCGGCGTCGTCTTCTGTTTGACGCTGCTCGTATCGACGGCAACCGGCGGCAACATGTTCCAGGCGTGGAATGTCGGCGAATTGACCGAAGAATATTTTTCGGTGCCGAGCTGGATAACCGGCATCGTGCTGGCCGTCATGGTCGGGGCCGTTATCATCGGCGGCATCAAGCGTATCGGTAAGGTGGCGGGCGCGCTGGTTCCCCTGATGGTCGCGCTGTACCTGATCGCCGGTTCCTACGTACTGCTCGTCAACATCGGCGAAATACCGTCTATATTTGTGCTGATCGTCAAGTCCGCGTTCCTGCCTACAGAGGCGGGCGGCGCATTCATCGGCGGCACGGCAGCCTCGGCATTCCTGTTTGGTTTGAAGCGTGCTGCGTTTTCCAATGAAGCGGGCCAGGGCTCATCGCCCATTGCACATTCGGCGGCAAAAACGGATGAGCCGGTTCGCGAGGGCATCGTCGCCGGACTGGAGCCGTTCATCGATACGATCGTTGTCTGCACGTTCACCGCGTTGATCATTCTCTCCACCGGCATCTGGAATCGCGCGCCCGATGTCATGCTCGATGCCTTGCCCGCCGTCACGCAATCAGGGGCAGGCTGGCAGTTTGCCGAGACGCCGCTGCCCGGCTACGACTGGGTCGATGGCGAGAAAACGGTGATCGTTGTCGAAGCGCATGACAACGAGACGACCGGTCTCAACCTGCATCGCATCGAGGGGACGGTCGGCAGTCGCGGCAGCAGTTACCACACGACCTGGGAAACCTTTGGCGGTCCGACACAACCGGGCATTGTTGGAGGCGGCCTGTATCGCAGTTACATCGGCGCAACATTGACGGCGAAGGCCTTTGACAGCGTATCGCCGGGGCTGGGGAAGTGGCTCGTTACGATTGCGGCCTGGCTGTTCGCGATCTCCACAATGATTTCGTGGAGTTATTACGGTGAGCAGGGCATGGTGTTTCTCGCCGGCGACAAGTCCGTGCTGGGTTACAAACTCGTGTATTGCCTGCTGATCATCGTTGCCACCCTGGGGTTTGTGCAGACGGACACCGATCTCGACAACGTCACCGGCATCGGCACGGGCGTCATGCTGTTTGCCAACATCCCGATCTGCTGGTTCTTCGGTTACCAGGCGATGCGCGCATATAAAGAGTATATCGGCAGGCTGAAAGACGGCCGTATGGGCCCGGATCACCCGCCACCGGATCTCGATGACCTGCTGTCCGGCCGCGACGTCGAGCGGTAGTCGCCTGGTGGCGCGCTAGCTCTTGCTGTGGCCACCACGCCGTTTGATCGTATCGAGCGCCTTGTCCAGACGGTCTTTCGCCTGTGCCGTAATCCCACCGCGCCGGTGCTCTTCGACCATATAGGTCTCAAGGCGACCGACGATGTCATCCATGTCCGCGTCGGGAAATCCTTTGACGTCTTCCAGATCGGGCGGTGCGTTTCTAAGTGCACCAAAGAGGTTGATCCAGTGCTCGCTTTGTTTGCCGGCATGCAGCAAGCGATAAAACTCGGCGCCCGGCTTAGCGCTGTCGAACGACAGCAGGCCGGCGATACCCACGATTAGCGAGGCCGGCACCAGGATCAGGTCCCGCAGGCCATCGACCAGGAGTTTCGCCTGCAAAACGATAATGTCGCGTGCCAGGGTGGCTCGACTGGGTGCCGGCGGGGCGGTGTCAGGGATTTCATTCATGGCGGGCTCGGAGGATATTCTCAATCAAGACAAGGGATTATAGCCGTTTCGGGTAGCATACGGCGGGTCTTTACAGTACTGTTGGGCTTGTCAGCCAGCGGGTACCGGGCCCATGCCAACCTACCAGACAACGCCAGGATTTGAGCACGGTCGCGCTGAGCGCGTCGGCATAGTGCTGGTCAATCTCGGTACACCGACCGAACCAACGGCCGCATCGGTCCGCCGTTTCCTGAAACAGTTCCTGTCCGATCCGCGTGTCGTCGAATACCCACGCTGGCTGTGGTGGCTGATATTGAACGGCATCATCTTGCGAATCCGGCCGTCGCGATCCGCCGCGGCCTACCGCAAAATATGGACCGACGCCGGGTCACCGCTGATGCTTTACTCGGAAGCGGTTGCTGCCGGCATGCAGACGCAGCTGGATGCGCGTATGCCCGGCGCTGCCTGTGTCGAACTCGCCATGAGCTATGGCGACCCCTCAATTAGCGATGCTGTCGACCGCCTGCTGGCACGCGGCGCCCGTCGACTGCTGGTGCTGCCAATGTATCCGCAGTACTCCGGCACGACGACGGCGTCGGTCATTGACGCCGTAGCCCGCAAGATGAACGACCTGCGATGGGTGCCGGAATTGCGCTTCATCAATCAGTACCACGATGAGCCGGGCTACATCGCCGCACTGGTCGCCAGCATTCGCGAATCCTGGGAGCAGCACGGTCGCGGCGACAAGCTGATGTTTTCCTTTCACGGCGTGCCGCGAAAAACGCTGCTCAGTGGTGACCCCTACCACTGCCAGTGCCGCAAAACAGCGCGCCTGGTGGTCGAGGGGCTGGGCCTCGGTGACGATGAGTGGCTGCTGTCGTTTCAGTCACGCGTTGGTCGCGAGGAATGGCTGACACCGTACACGGACGAGACGATCGTAAAGCTCGGCAAAGAGGGCGTCGGTCGTCTCGACGTCGTATGTCCCGGTTTTTCCGCCGACTGCCTCGAAACGCTCGAAGAAATAGCCATGCAAAATGCGGAGCTGTTTCTTGAGTCCGGCGGCAAGTCGCTGCACTATATTCCGGCGCTTAACGATCGCGACGATCACGTCAGCTTTCTCACCGACCTCGTACAACAACATTGTGGAGGTTGGCCGGTTGCGTTTAGAGATGATCCAATGATCAAGGAACGCGCGCTGGCGCTGGGAGCGAATCGATGAATACGATTGGGCGCTTTCTTGAATTTGCAGTGCACGCGCCCGATATTCTCGAGTCACTGAGCTTTTACAAGTCACTCGGGTTCGTCGAACTCGAAATCAACGACGTTTGGGATCACAAGTACGCGGTCGTCAGCGACGGCGACATAAACATCGGTTTGCATAGCCGCGAGTTCGACTCACCAGCGATTTCCTTTGTGCAGCCTGATCTTGCGAAACGTGCCATTTCGATGGCCGACCATGGTTTTGACTTCACGTACATGCGGCTCAGCGAAGAGGTCTTCAACGAACTCGGCTTTACAGACCGCGACGGCAGCATGATCACCATGCTTGAAGCGCGCACGTTCCAGGCGAGTGAAGAGGTGGACCAGAATTCACTGTGCGGCAGTTTTTTCGAGTTGACGCTGCCCGTTCGCGATGCACTGCGGGCGGCACGTTTCTGGGCGCCACTCGCGCCGGCGCTGCTGGAAATGCGCGAGGAGCCCACCATGCATATGCGCTTCGGCGCTCGTGGCCTGCCGCTCGGACTGTCTGAGAGCATCGCGCTCAAGGCACCATCGCTGTGTTTCAAATGCCCGGACCGCCAGGGTCTGATGGCCCACCTGAATCAGCGCGGCCTCCACTACCAGAAGTTCCCCGGCTTCGAGGGCGCGTTCGTCGCCATAAAAGCCCCGGAGGGCACGACCCTCTTTGTATTTAAAGAGGACTTTCTGGGTGAGTCCTACGAAGTTGAAGAGACGGGCACCTTCGAAGGGCTGCCGGGTTAGTCTCTCAGCGCAGACCGTCGATCAGTGCCAGCGCGCGGCCAAGGTAACCGCTGCCGAACAGGTTCAGGTGATTGAGTACGTGGTACAGCTGGTAGAGATCGCTACGTTGTTGATGACCCGGTTGCAGCGGCCAGCTCGATTCGTAGGCCGAGTAAAACGCTTTACCGAAACCGCCAAAAAGACGCGTCATCGCGAGATCGGTTTCACGGTCACCGTAGTACACCGCCGGGTCGAAGATGACCGGTTGTCCATCGCAGCTGGCCCAGTTACCGCCCCACAAATCGCCGTGTAACAGCGATGCGACAGGCGTGTAATGCTCGTAGAAAACCGGCAGGCGCTTTAGCAGTCGCGCACCTTCTGTTTGCAGCGCGCCCGTGAAGCCGTTGCCGGCAGCGAGCTCAAGCTGGTAGCCGAGCCGGTGCTGGCGATAGAAATCAACCCAGCTATCACTCCAGGCGTTGATTTGCCGGGTCAGACCTATGGTGTTGTCACGGTGCCAGCCGTAGCGTGGTTTGGTCGTGCGGTGCAGGGCCGCCAGCTGCTCGCCGAGCCGGCGCTCACTTGCCCTGCTGATGCTTTCGAAGTGGAGCCATTCAAGCGCAACAAAAGCGCTGTCACGATGCTCGCCAAGCGCGATGACAGCGGGAACGCGCACGGCGTTCGCCCGTGACAGTTCCGCCAGACCTTCCGCTTCCGCTGCGAACATTTCGTAGGAACTCGCCGGCCCTGTCTTCAAGAACACGCTACCCGCAGCGCTATCGAGTCGCCAGGCCGCACTGATGTCGCCACCGGAAACCGGCCGCGGTTCGATGCCCTCAACGTCAATGCCTGCGCTGTGGAGAGCTGCCCTGATCGGTGCCCAGTCTGGCATGACGAGCGGCCGCTAGTGCCGATAGATATCGGATACGCGCTCGGCCTGACGGCGCAGCGCACTACCGATGCCGGCCTCGTCAAACAGCGCGTTGATTTCGCCAAGACGTGGCGCCGACGGTTGCATCGCCGTTTCAGCATCTTCAATGGGCGCGTCGCACGCAATCCCGGTCAGCTGGCGCGCGAGCATGGCTGCGTCCCGGTGCATCTCCAGTTTGCCACCCAGTGTTTTTGCCCCGCGAACATTCACCTCGTGCACACGCTCGAGGTTGTCGTAGATCTGTTCAAGATCGCCAAAGTGCTGCAGCAGCCCGGCCGCCGTCTTCTTGCCGACGCCCGGTACACCCTTGATGTTGTCGACCGCGTCGCCGGCGAGCGCCAGGAAGTCGGCGATTTGTTCCGGCCAGACACCGAATGAATCAACGATCTGTTCGTAACGCAGCTTGCCCTTGCCGGAAAAGTCCCAGAAGACGTCGTCTTTGCTGAGCAGCTGTGTCAGGTCCTTGTCGCGCGTGACAATCGTCGAAGGGCGCCCGTGCTTGCGTCCATGCGTTACCAGGGTGCCTATCAGGTCGTCCGCCTCGTAGCGCGGGCTCGCGCATTCCATGACACCCAGTGCCCGAACGTAGCGACGGCACTGCGCAAACTGGCGCTTCAGATCCTCGGGCGCAGGATCGCGATTGGCCTTGTACGCCGGATAAATCTCGGTGCGAAATGACTTCGATAAACTCTCGTCGAACAGCACGGCGACGTACTCCGGCGTGACGTTTTCCATGAAATCGCCGATGAATCGGCAGAAACCGTATAGCGCGTTTATCGGGTTGCCGTTGGCATCGACCATGTCATCGGGCATCGAATGGTAGGCCCGAAACACATAGACGCTGGCGTCGATCAGGTATTGCATGGCGTATGAAACGTCGCTTCAGCGAAGTCGATGTCAGTCATGAAAGTGCACATCAACGATTTCGTCGCCATTGGCAAGATGACCACTCAGGCGCGCGTGCAACGGGCTGGAACGCGGGATGTGTGCCAGCAGGTATTGCATCTGGTCGGTCAAAACACGCCGCCCCTTGAGATAAATGTACTCGGCATAGTTGGGCGTGAACGGAATCGCGATGAGTTCCATCGCCGCCTGCTCCGGTGTTCGCCCCCCTTTGTAGTTGTTGCAACGCCGGCACGCAGTGGCCACGTTGTTCCAGGTGTCGCCGCCACCCTTCGAGACCGGCGTAATGTGATCCCGCGTCAGGTCGCGCGTCATGTAGCGCATGCCGCAGTAGAGACACAGATTGGCGTCGCGCTTGAACAGCGTGCGGTTGTTGAGCGGCGGGACATAGGTATCACGATTGCGCGTCAGCCCCTGGCTCGTACCGTGAGTCGCAATGATGGAATTGACGTCAATACGACTGCGGCGGCCGTCGCTTGCGCTGTAGCCGCCGAAGATCGAATACAACAGTGTGCCGCAGCCGTAGGCAACCTGTTCGGAGTGATAAAGACGCGCGGCTTCGCGGTAGTCAATCCACTCGAGTGGCATGCCGGCGACGTCGGTCCTTAAGACCTGTTGCGATATATCCGATGCAAGGCCAGCGAGCATGCCCCGATTATGACGAAACTCACGCGCATCGCCAAGAAAGTATTGAAACGGAGTTAGAGGTCCTTCAATACTTCGTCGAGCGTCGTCTTTGCATCACCGAACAGCATGCGCGTGTTTTCCTCGAAGAACAGCGGGTTTTGCACGCCTGCGTAGCCGGTTGCCATGCTGCGTTTCAGCACGATCGAGACCTTGCCCTTCCAGCATTCGAGCACCGGCATGCCGGCGATGGGGCTTTCCGGATCGGTCAATGCAGACGGATTCACGATGTCGTTCGCACCAATGACGACCGAAACGTCCACTTTCGGGAAGTCCTCGTTGATTTCGTCCATCTCGAAAACGATGTCATAGGGCACCCGGGCCTCGGCGAGCAGCACGTTCATGTGGCCGGGCATACGACCCGCGACCGGGTGGATACCAAAGCGCACATTGACGCCCTTTTCTCTGAGTGTTCGCGTAATTTCGAAGACCGTGTGCTGTGCCTGGGCAACCGCCATGCCGTAACCCGGAATGATCATGACTTCCTTCGCGTTGCTCAGGAGCTCCGCGGTCTCGGCCGGATCGATCGGAGCGACCTCGCCCTGGTCCTGCGCATCACCGGACGCTGCCGGCGTGCCGCCACCCGTGCCGAACCCACCGGCAATCACGCTCAGGAACTTGCGGTTCATCGCGCGACACATGATGTAGCTCAGGATGGCGCCACTGGAACCAACCAGGGCACCGGTGACAATCAACAGGTCATTACTGAGCATGAATCCGGTCGCCGACGCGGCCCATCCGGAGTAACTGTTGAGCATCGAAACGACAACCGGCATATCGGCACCGCCGATAGCCATAACCATGTGGATGCCGAACAACAGCGCAATGATCGTCATGATGATGAGCGGTGTCATGCCGCCGCCGGCTGCGGACTCGGCAACGAACGCATAGCCGAACCAAAATGCGCCCAGCAATAGCAGGAGGTTAAACCAGTGCCGCCCCGGCAGCGTCAGTGGACTCCCACCGATCCTTCCTGAAAGTTTGCCAAATGCGATCACAGAGCCAGAAAACGTCACGGCACCGATCAGGACGCCGAGGTAGATCTCGATATTGTGAATGGTCTGTTCGACACCGACGAAGTGCGCTTGGGGATCCATGAACGTGGCGTAGCCAACGGCGACCGCGGCAAGACCCACGAGACTGTGCAGGATGGCAACCAGTTCGGGCATTTGCGTCATTTGCACGCGACGCGCAAGTAACAAACCGATGCTGCCGCCGATCAACAGCGCGCCGATCAGCAGCGCGTAATGATCGGTGACCTTGCCGAAGATCGTCGCCAACAGGGCGATCGCCATACCGGTGATGCCGTACCAGTTGCCGCGACGTGCGGTCTCCTGGTTGGAAAGACCGCCGAGGGCCAGGATGAACAGGATGGTCGCAGCAATGTACGACGCAGTAACAACACCTTGACTAATCATCTCGATCTCACTTTCTGAACATTTCGAGCATGCGGCGCGTCACTGCGAACCCACCTGCGATGTTGATGCTCGTTATCAACAGCGTAGCTGCGGCGATCCACATTATCAGCGTATCGGCCGAACTGATTTGCAAAAGCGCACCAATGACAATGATGCTCGAGATGGCGTTGGTCACGCTCATCAGCGGCGTGTGTAATGCCGGCGTTACGTTCCAGATGACCATGTAACCGACGAAACACGCGAGTACAAATACCGTGAAGTGCGCCATGAACGACTGCGGTGCAACGGAACCGACACCCAGCAGTGCGAGGCCGGCGATTACCATGCCGATGATCGGCCCGACGATAGACGGTTTCTTCTCTTTTTTAACAATCGGTGCAGGAGCGGGTGCCGCTTTCGGCGGCGCCGCCGACAGTTTGGGCGCTGGCGGTGGCCAGGTAGTCTCGCCCGCCTTGCAAACGGTTGCGCCCCGCACGACCTCGTCCTCGAAATCGACGACGATGTTGCCGTCTTTCTCCGGTGTCATATCGGTCAGCAAATGGCGCAGGTTAGTCGCATACAGCTGGCTTGACTGCGCGGCAAGTCGGCTCGGAAGATCGGTGTACCCGATGATCGACACGCCGTTGGCCTGCGCTACTTTCCCCGGCTCTGTAAGCTCGCAGTTGCCGCCCTGCTCTGCAGCGAGGTCGACGATTACGCTGCCGTTCTTCATCGAAGCGACCATGTCGGCGGTAATCAGCCGTGGCGCCGGTTTGCCCGGAATTAACGCGGTCGTGATGATGATGTCGACGTCTTTCGCCTGCTTGGCGAACAGCGCCATTTCGGCCTCGATGAACTCCTTGCTCATCGTTTTGGCGTAACCGCCTTCGCCGGCGCCGTCTTCGTCATCTTCGAAGTCCAGCATCAGGAATTCGGCGTCCATGCTCTCGACCTGCTCCTTGACCTCGGGACGCGTATCGAATGCCCGCACAATGGCGCCCATGCTCTTGGCGGCACCAATGGCCGCGAGGCCTGCAACGCCCGCGCCGATGACCATAACCTTGGCCGGCGGAACCTTGCCAGCCGCCGTGATCTGACCGGTGAAAAAGCGCCCGAAATGCTGCGCGGCCTCAACAACCGCACGGTAACCGGCGATATTGGCCATCGAGCTCAATGCATCCATTTTCTGCGCGCGCGAGATACGCGGCACGCTGTCCATGGCCATCACGGTGGCGCCGCTATTGGTCAGCTGTTGGAGCAGCTCGGCGTTCTGGCCCGGCCACAAGAAGCTGATGAGCGTCTGGTCCGCCCGTAACCCGGCTGCCTCGTCGCCCTCCGGAGCGCGAACTTTGAGGATGATGTCGGACTGTTGCCACAGGTCACTGCGGGACGCGAGGACCTCGCAGCCGGCTTCCTTGTAGGCCCCGTCAGAATAACTGGCGTGTTCGCCAGCGCCTGACTCGACGGCAACGTCGAATCCGAGCTTGATGAGCTGAGCCGCCACATCCGGCGTTGTCGCTACGCGACGCTCACCAGCGTGGGTTTCTCTTGGCACTCCGATTTTCATACTGCGCCTCCATTTGGACTGCGGCAGTGTAACGAACGCCTCAAACATGCACAAAGAAAAAGGCCCCTAAAAAGAGGCCTTTTCGTAAGGACTTTCCGCAATTGGCGTCAATCCCGCGGTCGCGGTCTCGGTCGCTGCTTCATGCGGTCTCTGAGTTTTTGTCGCTGCTCGGGTGTCATATTTTTATAGCGCTCTCTGAGCTGCTGGCGACGATCCCTGTTCATCTGGCCATAACGGCTGTAGTTCTTGCGAATTCGGCGTTTCTCGTCTGGCGACAAATCGCGGAATACCTGCGCACGCTCCCGAATCTGGTCGCGGCGCTCATCGGACAGTTCACGCCAGCTGCTAAAGCGCTTGCGCGCCTCTTTACGCTCGCGCGGCGACATGCCTGACCAGCGTTCGGCGCCTTTGGATAGCCGCTGCTGCCGGTCCGGCGTGAGGCCGTCCCAGCTGTCCTGCAGCTGGCCCAGCACTTCGCGCTGGCCGTCGCTGAGACTGTCCCAGCTGACGCCGTCGTCCTGGGCCGCTGCGGTGCCAGCCATCAACGCTGCAATCAGCAATGCTGCCAGGGCGATGATTGATTTAGCTTTCATCTTCTTTCTCCGTCGACTCGTCACCGTCCGGTGCGGGATCGCTCCGCTCTTCGCTATCGGCTATCGTCGTTTCGTCGAGGATCAGCCAATCTTCATCCGACTCTTCCCACATGCCGAGGTACTCCAGAAAATCGACCTCGGGTTCCTCTTTTTCTGCTGCTGCAACCGCACCCGCGCCACACACGGCCAGCCAGCAAAACAGCCCGCACAAAGCGCGTTCAGCCAACATCGTTTTCCTGCTCCACGACGTCCAGCCAGCTGTAAAACTCCAGGTCTTCGAGCATCTCGAGACTGTCCTCACCGAGCAGGATCTCCATGTCGGCAACGGCTGCCGGTAACGGCTCGTCAAAGCCGGCCGGATTCTGCATGACCATCACCGCCACCAGCGCCGCTGCCGCGACCCCCGTCGCCGGCACCCAGCGCGACCACTGCCGGTTCGGCTGTTGCATTTCAGCAAGCGCCGCATGCCGGGCGCGGTTCAGCCTGGACAGGGTCGCCGCATCGAGCTCCTCGACAGTCTCATCGAAACTCTCTTTTGCCCGCTTGTTGAACGTTTCGTCGGTGCTTTTCATCGTCTTACCTCCCCGCCGATCACATCGTCGGGCCTGTGTTCTTCGAGCTGTTCTCGCAAGGCATGTACCGCACGAGAGTAATGTGTTTTGACACTGCCCTGGCTGCAACCCATTGCCGTCGCCGTACCTTTAACATCCAGTCCTTCAAAGGTACGCAGCATGAACGCTTCACGCTGGCGCACTGGCAAATTATGCACCGCAATCTCGAGGCCCTGCATGGCCTCCCGGTTTTGCAACTCCTCGTCCGGCGCGCGGCCGGCGAGATCGGGTGCCGCGGCGACAGCATCGTAGTCCGTGTCGTCGCTGGCCCTGCGGCCGAAAAACGACATGACCCGATTGCGGACGACCTGCTTGCGATGCCAGTCGCGTACGCCATTTTGCAATATGCGATAGAACAATGGCGTCCATTCTTCCTGGCTGCGCCCGGAGTAATGACGGGCCAGCTTTATCATGGCGTCCTGCACCAGGTCGAGTGCCTCATCGCGATCGCGTACGCCGATCTCGGCAATGCGCAGCGCGCGCCGTTCGACGTCAGCCAGAAAACGGTTGAGTTGCTGTTCTTTTTGCAGTTCTCTCGTCCCTGTTGCCGCGGTGCCGTTGCACGATACCGCAAAAATTGCGCTGCCGACGTCCATTACTCTTGACTCCGCGGTGTGGTCAACTAACTTGTCTCCCGTGTTTAACGGGCGAGGCGGGGCCGCGGTTGACAAGGGCCGGGCGGTGACCTGCTAAATCAACCGCCACATTATGTAAAGTTCTCAGGATACCAGCGATCAACAAAGGCCCCATACTGAAAGTCGCCATCAACGTGCCCCTGTCACGCGAATTCGACTACCTGCCGTGTCCGCACGGACCCCTGGCGGCTGCCGGCGCCAGGCTCTGGGTGCCCTTCGGCCGGCGCCGCCAGGTCGGTGTGGTCCTGTCGCACGCCGTATCCTCGGAGCTGCCGGACGGCAAGCTCCGGGCCGCCGGTGAGACCATCGACGACACCCCGTTGCTGTCAGCCGCCGATCTTGCGCTCATCCGCTTCACCAGTACTTACTACCAACACCCTGTCGGCGAAGTGGTGGCCGCAGCACTGCCAACGCTGCTGCGCCAGGGCCGACCCGTACATCCGACGCTCGAAATGGTGGCGATCACCGAGGTCGGTGAGGCCGCAGACATCGAGGCGCTGGCAAAACGTGCGCCACGGCAGGCCGGGCTGCTCGAGTGTTTGCTGGACGCCGGCAGCGCCGGTGCACAAGCCGAGCGGCTGACCGAGGAACTTCCCCACTGGCGCCGCGCCGCAAAAGGGCTTTTTGAAAAAGGCTATATCATCCGGTTTGAAGCGCGCGCTGCGAACTTCGATGAACGCCTTGCAACAACAGCCGTCGATGGTCCGACGCTCAATGAAGACCAGCAGCGTGCGTTGACAAGCCTGCGTTCGAGCGATCAATTCGGCGCTTACCTTCTGGACGGCGTTACGGGCAGCGGCAAGACCGAGGTTTATCTCGCCCGGATGCAGGATTTTATTCAGCAGGGCAGGCAAGTGCTGGTGCTGGCGCCGGAAATCGGACTAACCCCGCAGCTTGTTGCGCGATTACGCAAGCGTCTCGGCATCGATCCCGCGGTGCTGCACTCCGGGCTGTCGGACATCGAGCGCCTCGCGGCCTGGCGGGCGGCCCGCTCCGGAGCAGCGCACCTGGTCGTCGGCACCCGCTCAGCCATTTTCACGCCGATGCGAGACCTGGGGCTGATTATCGTTGACGAGGAACATGATCACTCGTTCAAGCAGCAGGAAGGACTGCGCTACTCGGCGCGCGACCTCGCCATTGTGCGTGCCAAACAGCTCGACGTGCCGGTGTTGTTGGGCTCAGCCACGCCGACGCTCGAGATGCTGCAGCACTGTCGTGAAGGTCGTTATCAACGACTGCTGTTGCCGACGCGGGCGGGCAGTGCGAGTCCACCCTCAATGCGGCTCATCGATATTGTGCGCACGCCTGCGACGGACGGCATCAGCGAGCCGCTGGCTGAGGCCATCCAACGTCATCTTGCAGCCGGTGGGCAAGCGCTGATTTTTCTGAACCGGCGTGGCTTTGCGCCCATCCTGATCTGCGGCCAATGTGGCCATATCGCCAACTGCGAGCGCTGTGATTCGCGGATGACAGTGCACGCGCGCCAGCAGCTGCTGCAGTGCCATCATTGCGGCGCGGCTCGACCACTCAACTCGCAATGCGAAGAATGCGGCGAGGTGGTCAAACCGCTGGGCGAGGGCACCCAGCGGCTCGAAGACACGTTGCGCGTCCGTTTTCCGGGGCGCGTCATCACTCGCGTTGACAGCGATAGCACGCAGCGCAAGGGCGCGATGGATGAGGTGCTGGGACAGGCGAAGGAGGGCGATGCCGATATCCTGGTGGGCACGCAGATGCTGTCGAAAGGCCATCACTTCCCGAAGCTGACATTGGTCGGCGTCGTCAACGCCGACCAGGGTTTGTTCGGCACGGATTTTCGCAGTGGCGAACGACTGGCACAGTCGATAGTGCAGGTTGCGGGACGAGCGGGTCGCGTCAATCGCGCGGGCGAGGTGCTGATTCAGACCGCGTTCGCCGAGCATGATTTCTGGAAAACGCTGATCGACGGCGGGTACGAGCGCGTGTCGACCGAAGCCCTGGCCGAGCGTGAGGTCACGCGTTGGCCCCCGTTCACTCGCCTGGCACTGCTGCGCGCGGCGGCGCATCAGCACAGTGATGCGCTCGCGTTCCTTGAATTCGCGGCGGCGACTATAGCGGAAGCGGCCGACGATACGCTGCGCGTTCTCGGTCCCGTCGATGCGCCGATGGCGCGCAAAGCCGGTCGCTACCGGGTGCAGCTGCTGCTGCAAAGCAGCCATCGTCAAACCCTGCACAAACTGCTTGCCCGGTTGCGTCCCGAGCTGGAGCAGCATCCGGGTGCCCGGAAGGTCCGGTGGTCCATCGACGTCGACCCGATCGAACTGTTCTGAGACCCTATATGCGGTCTACATCCGATAAGAGTTCCGGTTAGAATTGCCGCCTTCATTTCCTGGCCCCGCAACTATGAAACACATCGTCGCGCAACTTCTGGATAACGCCATCGCCGACCGGCCGGACATGGTCGAGGTAATGGCGAACCTGGAGCTGGCGTCAACCATCGAGCGCACGCGCGACGCGACCCACGGCGACTTTGCCAGCAATATCGCAATGCGCCTCGCGAAACCGTTGAAGAAGAGCCCGCGCGATATCGCTGCAGGCCTGATCGACGCGCTGACGAGCAGTGACCAGGTGGACAAGGTCGAGATTGCCGGCCCCGGTTTCATCAATTTTTACCTGAGCCCGTCGGCATTTCATGCCGAGCTGCGGGCTATCCTGGAAGCGGGCCAGATCTACGGTACGCAGCCGAAAAAAGAGCACCCGAAAATCCTTCTGGAATTTGTTTCCGCGAACCCGACCGGACCACTGCATGTCGGGCATGGCCGCCACGGCTCGTACGGGGCAACAGTTGGCAACCTGCTGGAAGCGGTCGGCTATCCGGTGCATCGCGAGTACTACGTCAATGACGCGGGGCGCCAGATGGATATCCTCGGCGTCAGTGTCTGGCTGCGCTGGATGGAACACCACGGTGTTGCTGTACCCTTTCCGTCCGGCGGTTACCGCGGCGAGTACATCAAAGACATCGCAACCGAGATCGATACCGACTCGATCACGCGCGTCGATCAGGGCGCCGTATTGGCCGGGCTGCCCGCCGATGCGCCGGAGGGCGACAAGGAAGCGTACGTTGAGGCACTCATCGAGCGGGCAAAAGCGCTGCTTGGTGATGCGGGGTTCGATCAAATACGTCAGCAATCGTTGGACTCCATTCGCGACGATATTGAAGACGACCTCGCCGAATTCGGCGTTACGTTTGATCGCTGGTACTCGGAACAGAGCCTCACGCGCGGTAACGCTATCGACCATGCCCTCGCCGTACTCGAAGAGCGCGGCAGGCTGTACGTCAAGGATGGCGCAACCTGGTTTCGAGCCACGGACTTTGGTGATGAAAAAGACCGGGTTGTCATTCGGGAAAATGGCGTCAAGACATACTTTGCATCGGACATCGCTTACCACTTTGAGAAGCGCGAGCGCGGTTTCGACCACCTGATCGATATTCTCGGCGCAGATCACCACGGTTATGTGCCGCGAGTTCGCGCCGGCCTCGAGGCGATGGGGTACGACGGTGACAGCCTGGAAGTCGAACTCGTGCAGTTTGTCACGCTGTATCGCAGCGGCGAGAAGATGCAAATGTCGACGCGCTCGGGCGAGTTCGACACGCTGCGACAGCTACGGGCCGAGGTCGGCAACGATGCCGCACGTTTTTATTACGTGTCGCGATCGAACGACCAGCACCTCGATTTTGACCTCGATATCGCGAAGTCGCAGTCGAATGACAATCCCGTGTTTTACATCCAGTACGCGCACGCGCGCGTGGCCAGCGTGTTTCGCCAGCTCGGCGAAAAATCGCTGGCGTGGGATGAGGCTAACGGTGCGCAGCAAATGGACGCACTGACCGAGCCACAGGAGAAAGCGCTGATGACCTCGCTCAGCCGCTATCCGGAAATGGTGGAGTTGTCAGCGAACAACCGCGCGCCGCAACACCTCGTGCACTACCTCAGGGACCTGGCCAACGACTTTCACACGTATTACAACGCGCACGCGTTCATTGTTGACGATGCGAACCTGCGTGACGCAAGACTGTTCCTGATACAGGCGACGCGTGTCGTCATCGCCAACGGCCTCGGCATTCTGGGCGTATCGGCGCCGGAGTCGATGTAGTGGCGAAGCGCAGGCAACGGCGTTCCAGCCGGTCGAAGTCGTCGGGTTACCCACCCGTCGTCTGGATGCTGTTCGGCCTGGCAATCGGACTTTCCGTCGCGTTTGCCGTGTACATCAACAGCCGGGAACCGGCGCGCGTCACGAAGCAAAGTACGCCGCAACCGGCGAGCATGCAGTCAGCGCTTGATGACAACGGTGAAACCGCGCCGGAGCCCGAACCCGCTCCGGCTCCGGTTCGCAAGGACAAGCGCTTCACTTTTTACGACATATTGCCGAACGTCGAGATACTGACCAGCGACAGTACGATGCAGGCGCCCGCTGACAGCACACCGAAGGCGGTAGAAGAGCCGGGCGTCTATGTATTGCAGGCCGGGTCTTTTTCGACGAACGCAGATGCGGACCGACGCCGCGCCGAGTTGGCACTGCAGGGCATCGAATCGCACATTCAGCGGGTCAAAGTAAATGATCGTGACTATCACCGCGTTTACATCGGCCCAACCGACGATCTCGACGAGCTCAACATGCTGCGCAGCCGGCTGCGCGTCGCGCAGATCGATGTCCTGCGTATTCGCGTCAGTGATTAGCGCGGCCCGACTGCTAGTTCTTGCGCTGCTGTTGCAGCTGGCCGCCTGTGCGACCGGACCCGACTTGCCGTTGCCGCCGCCACCCGAACCGGCCGCCGATACCGTCGACATCACGCCCCGCCCGGAACCAGCGCGGCCACCGGGCCCCGACAAATCCATGATGCGCCTCAGTATCGCAGCCGTTGGCGACATGATGATCGGCACCGATTACCCGCGAAATCACCTGCCGGATGACGATGGCATCGGCTTTCTCGCAAATGTTGCGCCCTTCCTGTCGGCGGCCGATATGGCGTTCGGCAACCTCGAAGGCGTGCTGATGGACGGCGGGGAGCCGGTCAAGACCTGCAGTAATCCGCAAGCCTGTTATCTCTTTCGCTCGCCGACACGTTACGCGCAACATTATCGCGCCGCCGGTTTTGACGTGTTAAGTCTTGCTAACAACCATGCGCGTGATTTTGGTGAGGAAGGGCGCACCAGCAGCATGAAAGCGATTGCAGCCGCCGGCATGCAGCACTCCGGTCGTGTCGATGATTTCGCCAGTTTTGAAGTGAACGGTTTGCGCGTCGCGGTGCTTGCTTATGCGGTCACCAAGAACTCCAATATGCTGCTCGACTACGAACTCGCGTTCGCCACTATTGCAGCATACGCCGCGACGCATGATGTCATCCTGGTGTCATTTCAC
>JBATID010000307.1:0-2711 GCA_049667545.1 Woeseiaceae bacterium | reverse complement strand
CCAGCGCCACAAACTGCGACCAGCGCGTCAAGGCATCACTGCGACGCTGGCCATCACAGCCATTGGCCAGCTTCTCGAACTCATGTCTCGGCAGTGATTCTAGTAACTGAGAAAGTACGCTACTATTGTAAGCCATGGCCTGATTCCTCTCTTGTTTTCAATGATTTGTTTCGCAACTGCATTGTAACAAGAGGGCTTGAATCAGGCCTTTTTCATTGTGCTAAGTGGGACAGCAGTGACTCTGACCCCTTTTTTGCCTTTTGTGCTTTTTTACCCTTTGTACAATGCTATGAGAGAAAATAGGGGACAGACCCCTTTTTGCTGAAGGTGGTGGCAGTACTGCAGGCCGTACGCTATTTCTCGCCTACAATCTTCAGCGCAGCGGCCGTCGCGTTCAACAGCGCATCCGGTCCGACCGCCTGGCCCGTGGCGTTTTTCATCCATAAGTCCGGCGCGATGTTCCCGGCACGGCACATGCGTTCGAACTCCGCGCCGAGGTCGCCGGACTTCGCGATCTGCTCCTCGATCTGGTGCGCGATCATGCCGCCGACGGGATAATTCGGCAGGTACAGGAACGAGTGGATCATGTGCGAGTAGATACCGAGCAGCGTCACATCCTCTACGCCAAACACCGGTGCGTAGTAGCGGTTCCAGATATTCCGGGCAATGCCCAGCGTTGCCGCTTTCAGTTGCGCCGGTGTCGCCTCGGGGTTGTCATACATCCAGTGCCAGACCCCGATATCAACGAGCGCTACCGCAGCAATCTCGGCCGTGCCCCAGAAGTCGTCCAGCGTAGACAGAGCCCTCGACTCCTTACCGGGCGACGCGAGGCCAAGCAGTTCCAGATCCCGCGCCTGGAATACAAAGGCAAGCGCTTCGGTGAAGGCGGTGTTGGGCACGCCTTGCAGCATGTAGTGATCAATGTCATTGAGTGAGATGGTCTGCTCAACGTTGTGTCCCATCTCGTGCACGGCAATGTTGAAGCCCTTGTAGTCCATGCCGTCTGCACCCACGCGAGTTCTCAAGTGCGACTTCGCATCGCGCATGCCGGCACCCCAGGCATGTCCGGATCCGCGTGCCGGTTCGACGACAATATTTGCGGCCAGTTCCTGCGCACGCTCCTCGCTGAACCCGAGTCCGACGAGCAGGTTCGGCATGTCCGCCTCGTATGCCGCCGCCGTCGGGTAGCGCTTCCTGGTCATGGCGTCGAGGTCCGCCTCGCTGTACGTGCCGCGCGCACGGAAGCCGTTGTACCAGATATCGAAAGGTTCCAGCGGCCGACCCAGGCGCGCCTCGATGAGCCGGCCCGTGCGCTCCAGAAGGTCTGACGACAGGACCGCCTCGAACATCGCAACGACGCGTTCCTCCGGGATCTCTCGACCCTCACTGAAACTGCGATCGATGTGCGTTGGTGCGGTCGGCGAATAAGGATCAACCTGGCGCGCCGCCTGGTAGTTACCGAGCAAAACCGCATAACGCGTATCAGGCTCGGGGTCGCTGGTGACCACCAGGTTCGCCGGCGCCGGCTCATCGACATCCGACACGGCTGCCGCGCGTACGTCGTTGGTATAGGGATTCCAGTCAACGTGGGGACTGTTGATAACGACCTTTGGGATGGTCTGATCAACGATCCGCTCCATGACTTTTTGCACCGTGCGCTGACGCTCGAGGCCTGCGCCGTCACCGCTGCTGTAGTTGGCTTTGATCTCATCGCGCAAATTCCAGTGCGAGAGCAGTTTCATACCGGCAGGAAACAGGCGCTCGCCTTCTCGCGTGACCAGGTGATGCATGAAGATGTTGTATTCGGCGATGTACTGGTCGGCGACCGCGCCGGCCGTCGAAACCGCCTGCTGAACCGCAGCCGGTATGCGTTTTGCGTAGCGATCGGCCAGGCGCGACTGCGCCCACTGCGCCCGGCTCCACGACTCGCCGACGTCGACGCGCTCGTCGAGTGACGTGATCGGAAAATTCAAAAGCACCGCGAACGCCAGTTTATTGGCAAAGAAGTCATCGCTGACATGTGCAAACGGATCGTACGCGGCGAATATTTCGTCGTACGGCATGATCGGACCAACGTCGAGGTCCGACTGCTCGCGAAACGCCAGCAGAATTTCCAGGGAGTGACCGTCCAGCTGTTCGAGCAATTTTTCGTAGCGGGCGAACATCACTTCGAGTGTTGCTTCGTCGCCCGCAAAATAACGCGTGATGAACGCCTCGAATTCACCGCGCCCGCCGTCTTCCTCGCGCCAGAAATCCGCGACCTGGTCGAGGCCGCGTTGCACCCGCCGACGTTGCGCATCGCCGTATTTTGCAACCAGCTCAGTCTCGAGCGCCGCTACCGACTCAGTCATCCAGTCAATGTCACTCGACACCGCAGGTGCAGCCCACAGAAAAGTAACAGACAAAATGAACAAGGTGATGACGGACAATACGTTGCGTGTAAGGGTCATCGTCGCAGGCCTCCTCGGAAACAGATGCTTGTAACGCCCTGGTCGAGCCACGACCTGGCGTAAGCGGGAAGCATCTTAATATTTATCGGCAGATGCCGCACGGGAATTGTTGCAGTAATAAGAAAGGGGTCTGTCCCACTGCTGTCCCACTTAGCGCAATGAAAAAGGCCTGATTCGAGTGCTCTTGTTACAATGTTGTTGTGAAGCAAATCATTGATAACAGGAGAGGAATCAGGCCATGGCCTACAATACTAGCGTACT
>JBATID010000306.1:0-1664 GCA_049667545.1 Woeseiaceae bacterium | reverse complement strand
CGTGACAAGAACCGGCCGACGCCTGCCTGGGAACTCGTCTGGAGCGACGAGTTCGATGGCGATGCGCTGGACGACACGAAGTGGAGCCCCAATATCTGGCCGCCACGCAAGGTCAACGACGAGGATCAGGCCTACACGGGTCGCGAGAAGAACCTGCGCGTCGAGAACGGCATGCTGATCATCGAGGCGCACAGGGAAGACTACGAAGGCGCGCGCTACACGTCCGGCCGCGTGCACTCGGAGGGCAAGGGCGACTTCCTCTACGGGCGCTTCGAGGTACGCGCGAAACTGCCGCGCGGGCAGGGTACCTGGGCCGCAATCTGGATGCTGCCCAGCGATCCGTACAAGTATTCCACCACCTGTGAGCCCGGCGAGGACTGGCAGGGCAGCGCGACCTGCAACGCCTGGCCCAATTCCGGCGAGATCGACATTATGGAGCACGTCGGCTACCAGATGGGCCACGTGCACGGCACGGTCCATAACGAAGCCTATTACTGGTTGAAGTGGGAGCAGCGCAAGGGCCGCATTCTGCTCGATGACCTGGACGAAGAGTTCCACGTCTATTCGCTCGAGTGGACGCCCGAGCGTATCGATATTTTTGTCGATGACACGCATTACTTTACGTACGTAAATGAAGGCACGGGCTGGAACGTGTGGCCCTACGACCACCCGTACAACCTGATCCTCAACGTCGCGGTCGGCGGCGCCTGGGGACGGTCCGGCGGGCCAATCGATGACTCGATATTCCCGCAGCAAATGCTTGTGGACTACGTCAGGGTTTTCGCACCGGTAAAAGCGAGCGACTGAGGTAATCGTAGCCGCGGCCCCAGTTCGCTGAGTGCGATGCCGCCGAGAATCAGCGCCAGCCCGAAATAGGCCGACGCGGCGAGTGATTCGTCGAGGAACAAGGCGCCGACGATGACAGCGCAGGCGGGCACGAGGTAACTCACGAGCGACAGGAACGTCGGTCCTGGCCCCTGCACGACGCGAAAGTAAATAATCGTGGCGAAACCGGTCGACAGCAGTCCGAGTGCCAGTAACGCCGCGACCGCGCTCATCGTAGGCATGCTGAGCGACGGCATACCGATGACCGCCTGCGGCAGGCAAAGGAGGCTGGTCATCAGCAGCATGCCTGCGGACACCTGCACTGGATCTGTCGCGCCAAGCCGTCGTGCGTAGACGCTATTGACTGAATAACTGAATGCGGCTGCCAGCACGGCCAGCGCACCCCACAACACCATGTTGCCATCCAGTGCCGAAAACGAGGCAGGGCCGATGACGAAGACCACGCCGACGAATCCCAGCAAGAAACCGGCGATGCGAAATGGCGTGAGGTGCGCATAAGGGAGAAAGAAATGCGCCAGAGTGAGGACGAATAACGGCGTGACGGCCATCAGCACGCCGGCCACCGACGAATCAAGGTGCTGCTGCGCCCATGCCACCAGCTGATACGGCAACAGGTTGCCGAAAACTGCCATTACGAGCATCGGCTTCCAGCCTTGCACGGTTCGCGGCAAACGAACACCGCTCGCACGCATGAAGAGATAAAGCACGAACGCTGAAATAAAGATGCGTCCGGCGACCAGCATCGAGGGGGAGAAGGACTGCAACGCAACCTCATTGATTGCAAACGAAGTGCCCCACAAAACGGACAGGGCAAGTAG
>JBATID010000305.1:0-2445 GCA_049667545.1 Woeseiaceae bacterium | reverse complement strand
ATCCGTCCCTCAATGTGCGCAGCGCCGACCTGTCCGAAGCGATCACTCAGCCGTTGCGGGTGGTGCTCGACAGTCGTCTGCGGATGCCGCTTTCGGCGGCCATGTTGACGCTTCCGGGCACGACGCTGGTCTGCTACAGCGGCGATCCGGACCCTGCTGGCCTGATTGCGGCCGGTGCCGCGGTTTGCTGCTGTGGCGCGCACGATGCGGGCGTGGATGCGCGCGCCGTGCTCGCAGAGCTTGCCAGGCGGGAAGTGAATGACGTGCTGGTAGAAGCGGGCCCGGCGCTGACCGGGCATTTGCTGGAACAACAACTGGTCGACGAACTTGTGATTTATCAGTCACCGCACATAATGGGCAGTGAAACGCGCCGCATGTTCGACACGCCAACCTTCCGCAGTCTGTCAGATCGCCTCCGGCTGGATATTGTCGATGTACGTCGTGTTGGAGACGACACTCGAATAACCGCGAGGCCGGCATACTGATGTTTACCGGAATTATCAAAGCGAAAGGCACGATCAGCGCGATGACTCATCGCGGCGGTGACGTGCGTCTGTCGATCAGCTCCAAAGGGTTGCCCTGGTCGGAGTACGAGGTGGGCGAGAGCATTGCCGTGAATGGCGTTTGCCTGACCGCGGTAGCGATTCATGCCGACGGTTTCGACACCGACGTTTCTGCAGAGACGCTGAACGTGACCGGGCTCGGTGCTCTGGGCGTGGGCGCGGCGGTCAACCTGGAGCCGTCATTGAGTCTTGGTGAGCGCATGGGCGGGCACCTGGTCAGCGGGCACGTTGACTGCACCGGAACCGTAACATCGCGGTCCGCCGATGCGCGTTCGATCCGGCTCGGCATAGACATCCCCGCAGAGTACGCACGCTATATTGCAAAAAAAGGGTCAGTCTGTATCGATGGTGTCAGTCTTACCATCAACGAAGTATCGGGTTCGCACTTCGAATTGAATATCATCCCGCACACGGCTGAGGTCACTATCATCGACAATTACGCCGTCGGCACGGTCGTCAATATCGAAGTCGATCTCGTGGCGCGCTATCTCGAGCGCCTGATCGGCACGGGCCCTGACGGCATTTCCAGAGACTTCTTAAAGGCGCATGGCTATGCCTGATAACACTACCCCGCACCCGCGGGCGCGAACCAGAACGTTCGGTGACATTGAAGACATCATTGCCGATATTGCTGCCGGCAAGATGGTCATCATGGTCGACGATGAAAATCGTGAGAACGAAGGTGACCTGATCATGGCTGCGGAAAAAGTCCGGCCCGAAGACGTCAATTACATGGCAACGCACGGCCGTGGGCTGGTCTGCCTGACGTTGTCGCGCGAGCGTTGCAAGCAGCTGCGACTGCCGCTCATGGTCAGCGATACCGACGAGCACCATGCGACCAATTTCACGATTTCGATCGAAGCCGCCGAGGGCATTACGACCGGCATATCGGCACATGATCGTGCCAAGACCATACAGGCGGCCGTCGCTGCCGACGCGCGGCCGGAGCATCTGCGGCAGCCCGGCCACATCTTTCCGGTCATGGCCCAGCCGGGTGGTGTGCTGACACGTGCGGGGCATACCGAGGCAGGCTGCGACCTGGCAAGGCTTGCCGGCCTCGAACCGGCGGCTGCCATCGTCGAGATTCTGAACGCAGACGGCACGATGGCGCGTCGGCCTGATCTCGAAGTATTTGCGCGTGAGCGCGATATTCGAATCGGCACCATTGCCGACCTGATTCGCTATCGACTTGAAAAAGAGAGAAATGTCGAGCGCATCGCCGAACGCACTGTGGCCACTTCGTTCGGCGAGTTTACGATGATCTGTTACGACGACCATATCAACCATTCCGTGCACGTCGCGCTGGTGAAAGGTGATTTGCAGGCCGTCGATGCGCCGCTCGTCCGTGTACATCTGCAGGATACGCTCGGCGATGTCATGGGTGTGCAGAGCCGCTCACTGGGCTGGCCACTGCACGCGGCTATCGAGCGCATTTCAACAGAGGATGCCGGGGTCGTTGTTCTGCTGCGTGACCAGGAGACATCGAGAGACTTCATGGACGCCGTTGAATCGCTTGACCTGAAACCGCGCGACCAGGAGCCGCTCGGCGAGCATCCGGACGAGTTGCAGGTTCGTCGCAGCGGCGATGCCGTGCTGCGAACCTACGGCGTTGGCGCCCAGATTCTTCGTGACCTCGGCTTGAGCCGAATCCGTGTATTATCAGCGCCTAAGCAAATGTATGCGATCTCCGGATTTGACCTGGAGATTGTAGAGTACGTCTGAGAGCGGCAAACGGCATGGACAAGATCAAGACTACCGAGGGCGACCTGATCGTACGTGACGGTCGCTTCGCGATCGTAGCGACGCGGTTCAATGAGTTTATTGTTGACTCCCTGATCAAGGGGGCGCTGCGCTGCCTGCGGCAGCATGGCGCAACGGACTC
>JBATID010000304.1:0-11900 GCA_049667545.1 Woeseiaceae bacterium | reverse complement strand
GCCGGGTGTCGGACAGTTTCGGCCAGGTGCCTTTGCTGCCGCGGTCCGCGGCAGGCTGCCGGTGGTGCCCATTGCGATCAGCGGCACGCGCCAGATGTTGCCCGCCGGACGGCTGCTGCCGCGGCCCAGCCGCCTCACTATCGATATCCTGCCGGCAATCCTGCCCGACGATCCTGACTTCGAACACCGCCGAACGCTGGCAGAGGCCGCGCGGCAGCGCATTCTCGCGGCCCTGGATGAGCCGGATTTGCTGGAGTCGGCGCCCGCCAGTGTCTAACTGAATCGTAGTATTGCGCCGGCGGCCGCTTTTCAGGACAGTAGCCAGCGAGCTTGTCGCCGGGCAATGGGCAGGCGGTAGATACACCGATCGGAGAAACAATCATGAGTTCAGATGCCATCGTTATTGTGGCGGCCAAACGAACACCGGTTGGCGCCTTTCAGGGTGCTCTCAGCGGCGCCACGGCGCCGGAACTCGGCGCTGCAGCCATCAAAGCGGCGGTCGCCGACAGCGGCGTCGACCACGGCGACATTGATCGCGTCCTGATGGGGTGCGTCTTGTCGGCAGGACTCGGCCAGGCGCCGGCACGCCAGGCCGCACTGGGCGCCGGCCTGCCCAACGGCGTCCCTTGCACCACGGTCAACAAGATGTGCGGATCCGGCATGGAATCGATCATCCTCGGTCACGACATGATCAGGGCGGGGAGCGCAGCGATCGTCGTGGCGGGCGGCCTGGAATCCATGAGTAACGCCCCGTACCTGCTTAAGAAAGCGCGCGGCGGCTTCCGCATGGGACACCAGGAAGCGCTCGATCACATGTTTTACGACGGCCTGCAGGACCCTTATGAAGGGCAGATGATGGGGCACTTCGCCCAGGTTACCGCCGACAAGTACGGTTTCACTCGCGAGCAAATGGACGCGTATGCGGTCGAGTCGGTCACGCGCGCTCAGAACGCCATCACGGCAGGCGCTTTCAGCGACGAAATAGCGCCTGTCACCGTCAGTTCGCGTCGCGGCGACGTTACGGTAACTGACGACGAAACACCCGGTACCGTCAGCGTCGACAAGATCCCGACGTTGCGCCCGGCCTTCGCCAAGGACGGTACGGTGACTGCCGCCACGTCGTCGTCGATCTCAGATGGCGCTGCAGCTCTCGTCCTGATGGCGGCATCGGAGGCGCAAAAACGCGGCCTCAGGCCGATCGCGAGAATCATCGCTCATGCGGCTTTCGCACAGAAGCCCGCCTGGTTCACAACCGCGCCTGTCTACGCGCTTAAATTATTGCATGAGAAGCTCGGCTGGACGCCCGACGACGTTGATTTATACGAAATCAACGAAGCGTTCGCCGTTGTTACCATGGCGGCGATGGCCGATGTCGGCATCGAGCACGCGAAGGTGAACGTCAATGGTGGCGCCTGTGCACTGGGCCACCCGATCGGCGCCACCGGAAGTCGCATTTCCGTTACGTTGTTGCATGCATTGCGCGCGCGTGGGCTGCAGCGCGGCATCGCAACACAATGTATTGGCGGTGGCGAAGCAACTGCCATTGCCGTCGAAATGATCTAAAGGGGAAAGCTATGCAGTTAGCAAGTGCCAAAGCCGTTGTTACCGGCGGCGCATCGGGTCTCGGGTTAGCCACTGCGCGGCGCATCATCGCGGCCGGCGGCCAGGTTGTGCTATTCGACATCGACGACGACAACGGCGAGAGGTACGCTGCCGAGTTCGGCGAGCGCGCGCTTTACATCAACACGAATGTTGCCAGTGAAGACTCGGTACGTGCGGCTATCCAGTCGGCAAATGATTTCATGCAGGGTATTACGCTGGCTGTCAACTGCGCCGGCATTGCAACCGCGGGACGCACCCTGGGTCGCGACGGCCCGTGGCCTACCGAGAACTTCAATCGCGTGATCCAGGTGAATCTTGTCGGTACCTTCAACGTCACCAAGGAAGCCGCTGCTGTCATGCAGCTGAATGACACAAACGAAGAAGGCGAACGTGGCGTTGTGATTAGTACCGCCTCCATCGCAGCCTTCGAAGGCCAGATCGGGCAAGCGGCCTACTCGGCATCAAAAGGCGGCGTCATCGGCATGATGCTGCCGCTGGCGCGCGAATTCGCGCAGTTCGGCATCCGCGTCAACACCATTGCGCCAGGCATTTTCATGACACCGATGATGGCCGGCATGCCCGAAGAGGTGCAGGAATCGCTCGGCAAACAGGTACCGTTTCCGCCACGGTTAGGTCGGCCCGACGAGTACGCCGATACCGTCGCCTTTATTTACGGCAACCCGATGGTGAACGGCGAAACGATCCGTGTAGACGGCGCCATCCGCATGCAGCCGAAATAACGCGGCAACCTGCCGACAGTCTGCACACCAGAGCGCGGTGGACAACACACCCTCACACGCCTGCGGCTACAGATTCGGGTGTGTTGTCCACCGCGCTCTTTGCCGCGAGCATCACGGGTTCGTGCGCCGGCTGCGGGCGGTGATCAGGGCGTGGCGGAAAAGGTGGCCGAATCTGTAGCCGAGCTGGCAGACTGATGAAACTACATGACGAGGTAGAAGCACGCGAGGCGTGTTCGGCTACCTTTTCCGCCGCGCCCTGAGGCGGTGTCGTCAGCGGAAGACCTCACAGGGACAACGCGGTGGGTTTCCACAGTTGGATACCGAGCTAACTACATATTTGCGTAGTTGGGACCGCCACCGCCTTCGGGCACTTCCCACACGATGTTCTGTTGCGGATCCTTAATATCGCAGGTCTTGCAGTGCACACAGTTCTGCGGGTTGATCTGGAAGTGTTTCTGACCGCCCTCTTCGACGATTTCGTAGACGCCGGCCGGGCAGTAGCGCTGCGCCGGTTCGTCGTAGTTCGGCAAATTGTAATCCAGCGGGATCGACGCATCTTTGAGCTTCAGGTGCGACGGTTGATCTTCCTCATGATTGGTGCTGGACAGATATACCGATGACAGCTTGTCGAACGTAATGACGCCATCCGGCTTCGGGTAGTCGATCGGTTTCGCATCGCTCGCCTTTAGCAGCGACTCGTGATCCGCCTCACGGTTGCGCCAGGTAAAGGGCAGCTTGCCAAAGAAGATGTTCTGATCGATGAATGCGAATGCCGCGCCAAAAAACACGCCGAGCTTGTGCAGTCCGGGTCCGAAATTGCGGCCCTTGTGCAGCTCTTTGTAAACCCAAGATTGCCGGACACTCTCCTCAAAATCCGTGAGCTCGGCCTGGCCGGCACTCCCGGCCGCGAGCGCTTGCTGTACGCTTTCAGCTGCCAGCATGCCGGTCTTGATTGCCGTGTGCGTACCCTTGATCTTCACACCGTTGAGGAACCCGGCGCCGCAGCCCACGAGCATGCCGCCGGGGAACGTGAGCTTCGGCAATGACTGCAGGCCGCCCTTGTTCACGGCGCGTGCGCCGTACCCGATGCGCTTGCCGCCTTCAAGATACGTGCGAATCTTCGGGTGCAGCTTCCAGCGTTGAAACTCATCAAACGTCGACAGGTGCGGGTTCTTGTAATTCAGCGCGATGATCAGCCCGAGGAAAACCTTGTTGTCCGCCGCGTGGTAAAGAAAGCCGCCGCCCTCAGTGTGGTTATCGAGCGGCCAGCCGGTGGTGTGAACGACGAGGCCTTCCTGGTGTTTCTCAGGATCGACCTCCCAGACCTCCTTGACGCCGATGCCATAATGCTGCGGGTCCGCCTCCTTGCGCAGGTCAAAGCGCTGCATCAGCTGCTCGCTGAGATTGCCGCGCACGCCTTCGGCAAAAATCGTGTACTTGCCAAGCAGGTTGTAACCCGCCTGGTAGGTTTCTTTCTGTACGCCGTCTTTGCCGACTCCCATGTCGCTCGTTGCCACGCCTGTGACGCGACCGTCGTCGTCGTACAGCACCTCGGCAGCTGCAAAGCCGGGGAAGATATTGGCTCCCAGCGCCTCTGCCTGCTCGCCCAGCCATTGGCACAACTGACCGAGACTGATGATGTAGTTGCCATGATTGTGCATGGGTCGCGGCAGAAACATCCCCGGGACACGCACAGCGCCGGACTCGCTGGTCAGGTAGTGCACCAGGTCGCCAGTGACCGCCGTTTTCACGGGCGCGCCCCGCTCCTGCCAGTCGGGAAACAGCTCATCGAATCCGCTTAGCTCGAACACATTGCCGGACAGGATGTGCGCACCGATCTCGGAACCTTTTTCGACGACCACGACGGACAGAGAGTCATCGAGCTGCAGCAAGCGACATGCGGCCGCAAGCCCTGCCGGGCCGCCGCCAACTATCACGACATCAAACTCCATGGATTCGCGTTCGCTCGCCTGGGACATGTTGCTCGCCTCACAGTTAGTGGTAGCTGCGAATCTTAGCAGCCTCTATGGCTACCGTTAATCGCGCAGGGTAATCTTGCCGGGCAGCCGCAGCCGGGCAAATACAAATATGAGGGTAGTTTGAACATTCGCGTTGCCTATCAGGAGAGCCTTCGTCGTGATGGCCACGTTGAGGATCCCGCGCAGCTGCAAATTGTTGCCCGCCTGGAAGACCTCACGACCCGCCTGGTTGCGAATAACCGCACCCGGCACGGCTGGCGTGAGGCGCTGCGTCGCTTTCGCGGCGTCCGGCAAAATGTGCGGGGGCTGTATCTTTGGGGCGGCGTTGGGCGTGGCAAGACATTCCTGATGGACCTGTTCTTCGATAATCTCGCGATCGAAGCGAAGCAACGCATCCACTTTCACCGCATGATGCATAACGTTCACCAGCGGCTGGGCAGCCTGCAAAGCGTCGAGGACCCGCTCGATAAAGTAGCCGATGCGATCGCGCGTGACACGCTCGTGCTGTGTTTTGATGAATTTTTTGTCAGCGAAATCGGTGACGCGATGATTCTCGGGCGCCTGCTTGATGGACTGTTTCGGCGCGGCGTAACCCTGATCGCCACCTCCAACACGCGGCCCGATGAGCTATACCAGGGGGGGCTGCAAAGAGAACGCTTCCTGCCCGCCATCAGTCTGCTCGAAGAGCATACCGAGGTCGTGGAGATGGGCAGCGGGACGGATCACCGTCTACGCTTGCTCAAGAAAGCCGGTACGTACTTCTCGCCCGACGACGCAGCTGCGAGCCGTCGGCTTGCGGCTTTTTTCGAAGAGTCGGCATCGAGCCAGATTCAAAACGATCGCGACCTCGATATTAATGGCCGCGGCATTCGCGCGTATCGTTGCGCCAAAGGCGTTGCGTGGTTCGACTTCACGAACCTGTGCGACGGCCCGCGTAGCCAGGCCGATTACATCGAGATTGCGCGCTGGTACCCGACCGTGATCGTGTCAGGCGTCCCGCAGTTCGACGAGATGCTCGAAGATCAGGCGCGGCGATTCATTGCGCTCGTCGACGAATTCTACGACCGACGGGTGAAATTGATCTTGTCAGCCGCGGTCGACGTGCGTTCGCTATATGCCGGCAGACGCCTTGCAAGCGTTTTCGAGCGCACGCGCAGCCGGCTCGTGGAAATGCAGTCGACGGAGTATCTCGCCCTGCCCCACCTTGCGTGATAGATTGATCCCATGACCGACGAGCTGAAGCTTGAGCAATTTTTGCCCTACCGCCTGGCGATACTGTCGCACACGGTGAGCACCACTATTGCGCATGTCTACGACAAGCGGTTCGGGCTGTCGATACCCGAGTGGCGGGTCATCGCAATTCTCGGGCGCTTTCCGGGGCTTTCTGCAGTCGAGGTCGCCGAGCGCACGCTGATGGACAAGGTTGCAGTGAGCCGGGCGGTAACCAAGCTCATCAAGAATGGACGCATCGACCGGCAGTTTGCGGACGCCGATCGACGTCGCTCGATCCTTAACCTGTCCGAAGAGGGGCGCCGGGTTCACAATGAGGTCGCGCCACTCGCTTTGCAGTTTGAGCGGGACCTGCTGGAGGGCTTCGGTGACGGGGAGCGCGCGCAGCTGGATGCACTGATCGACCAGCTGCTGGATCGCGCCCGCTCGCTCGACGTGTCCTGATCAATCGTCGGTGGCGACACCGATTTCGGTGCGGACCTGGAGCAACTCGGGAAACATGTCGAAATCCATCGCCTTCTTCAGGAACGCGACGCCTGACGAGCCGCCTGAACCGGGTTTGTGGCCGATGATGCGCTCGACGGTCTTCATGTGATGGAAGCGCCAGAACTGGAAGTTGTTGCCAACATCCATTAGCGCTTCACAGGCCTCGTACCGTGCCCAGTGCGCGGCGCGGTTTTCATAGATCTCTTTCAGGACGACGACCACTTGCGGGTCGATTTCGCGGATTTCGCTGAAGTCACGATCCAGTGCGGCGGCAGGAACGGGCATGCCGCAGCGCGCCAGATAGGCGAGAAACTCATCGTAAAGGCTGGGCGCATGCAGCGCCTGCAGCAGGCAGTCGTGCCACTCAGGCTGATGCGCGTAGTAACGTCCCATCGAGCGGTTCTTGTTGCCCAGCATGAACTCCAGGATGCGGTACTGCGCTGACTGGAATCCGGACGCTTTGCCAAACACGTGTCGAAACTCGGCATATTCACTGGGCGTCAGCGTATCGAGCACCTTCCACTGGCTGTACATCTGATTTTGTACATGCCGCACGCGGGCCAGGTTTTTGACTGCCGGCGGCAGCGAATCGCGGCGCAGGTTCCAGATGGCGCGGCCGATCTCATGAATCAGCAACTTGATCCACAGCTCCGCAACCTGGTGCTGGATGATGAACAACATTTCATCATGGTGCGGCGGGTCACTGAGCGGTACCTGCGCCGACAGCAGTTGGTCAAGCTTGAGATACCCCGTGTAATCGTCATCGCGGGACAAGTCCGAATGGATAGTTAACTCGGGTTCACGTTGCTTCATCGGTATCAATCTGCGCGTTTTTCAGGGGCTGCCATTGTAGGTCATTTACCGACGCAATCGGCTTTTTCCGAAGGACTCGATGCGTGGCATTTACTGTATAATCCCTAGCGCTTGTCGGGGACCATACCGAATAGTCTGCAGAATTCTGATGCGACAAACCCATTAGCTAATTTCTTGGACCGTAGTGCACAGCGGGAGCAACTGTAGTGACAGCAAAAGAACATCGACGGGGCGCAGACATCCGGCAGGTAATCGTTGACGAGATTGTAGCCTCAAAGGTCTCCACCGCAATTCTGAAAAATCCGGCCACCATCAAGCGATATCTGCGGCAGTACTTTGCCAACGTGCCGGTGGAGGATATTCAGGGGCGCGACGAGAGGGTGATGGCGCGTATCGCGCTGGACCAGCTCGAATTTGGTGCCAAACGTCGCAAGGGACAGGCAATGGTGCGCGTTTTCAACGCGACCGAGAAAGAGCACGGCTACAAATCCGCATTCACTTTCGTGGAGATGATCAACGATAACATGCCGTTCATCGTTGATTCCGTCTCGGCAGCAATCATCCAGCAGAAACTTGCCGTGCACATCACCGTGCACCCGATTATATCGATCAAGCGTGACAGCAAAGGCCAGATCACTGATATCACATCGCCGGATGACGACGACGCGCATGCCGAGTCGTTCGTGCGTTTCGCGATCGACCGGGAAACTGACAAGGATGAGCTAAGAAAACTCAAACAGATTGTATGCGACGTACTGCGCGATGTGCGCCTGGCTGTGCGCGACTGGCGCAAAATGATTCAGCGCATGCGCGAAACGCGCGATCTGCTCGAGAATGGTCCCAGTGGCGTCGACCCTTTACTGCGCTCTGAAAGCCAGGCATTGCTCGACTGGCTGGCGGACGAGCACTTCACGTTTATCGGCTATCGAGAATACGCGTTATCCAAACGCGGCCAGCGATATTTCTTGAAACCGGTTGAAGGCAGTGGCCTGGGTGTTCTAAGCAAGGAAGATACCGCCAACAAGTCGGTCGAACTGACGGCCGAGATGCGCCGCATCACCCGCGCTCGCGACTGGCTCATTCTGACCAAAGCCAATGCACGTTCAACCGTGCACCGGCCGGCGTTCCTGGACTACGTAGGCGTCAAGATCTACGACAAGAAAGGCAACGTCATCGGCGAACGCCGATTCATTGGCTTGCTGACCTCTATTGCTTACAGCGAGAGCCCGGGAAGCATACCGCTGGTGCGGCACAAGGTTCACAGGATATTTGAGCGCGGGCATGTCGAAGAACTTGGCCATCGCGGCAAAGCGTTGTTGCACATTATCGAAACCTACCCTCGCGAAGAGCTGTTTCAAAGCTCCATTCAGGACCTGACGCGCACGATACTCGGCGTCCTGAATTTACAGGATCGGCAACGCGTCAAGTTCTTCCTGCGCCGGGATTCTTTTCATCGCTTTTTTTCCTGCCTCGTGTACATACCGCGCGAAAGATACACGACGGCGATTCGACGCCAGGTTGAAGAGCTGCTGACGGAGGCATTCGGCGGCATTTCCGTTGACTCCGCCGTGCAGATTTCGGATTCAGCACTCGCGCGCGTGCACATTATCGTGCGCACATCGAGTAGTGAACGGCCGCGGATCAGTATTCAGGCTATCGAAATTCAAATCGCAGAACTCGTTGTCACCTGGTCCGATCGTCTGCACCAGGAGTTACTGACCGCGTTTGGGCAGGACGACGGGCAGCTTTTGTATCGTGCCTACCAGGGTGTATTCCCGGCCGGGTTCCAGGAAGACACCTATCCTTCCGAGGCCTGCTCCGACATCCAGCGTATCGACTCGATGCTCAAGAGCAATGAGCCGATAAGCGTTGATCTGTATCAACTGGATGGCGCGGATCCAGGCCATATGAACTTCATGGTCTACTGCGTCGACGAGCCTATCGCCTTGTCGGACGCACTGCCCATTCTCGAAAACATGGGCGTGAATGTGTATACGGAGCGCCCCTATGAGCTCAACTTGCCCAGCGGGCCGTTCTGGATTCAGGACTTCCACCTGCGCGATGAGCGCGGCCTGGAAATTGACGTCAAGGAGGTCTCCGCGCGCTTCGAAGAATGCTTCATGGCTGTCCTTGGAGGAACGGTCGAAAATGACGGGCTGCATCACCTGGTCACGGCGGCCGGACTCGACTGGCGAGAAATCTCGCTGTTGCGCTGCTACGCCAAGCATATTCTGCAGCTCGGCCTGCCGTTTAGCCAGACCTACATGGAAGAAGTCCTGGTCGCGCATGCCGGCGTAACGGCGCTGCTGGTCAAACAGTTCGAGACCCAGTTCGATCCCGGGCTCGCAGAACCGGCACGCAAACGCAAACTGGCAAAGCTCGAAACCGCCGTCAAACGCGGCTTGAGCAAAGCGCGCAACGTCGATGAGGACCGCATATTGAGCGCTTTCGCAGGCGGCATCGATGCCACATTGCGCACCAACTATTTTCTGCGTGAAGACGGTAAACCCAAACGCTATATTTCCATCAAGCTTGACCCGAAACGGCTGCCCGAAGTACCGCTGCCGCGCCCCCGTTTTGAGGTTTTTGTCTATGCCCCCGAAGTTGAGGGCGTGCATTTGCGCGGCGGCGATATCGCACGCGGCGGCCTGCGCTGGTCCGACCGTCGGGAGGATTTCCGTACCGAGGTTCTCGGCCTGATGAAAGCGCAAATTGTCAAGAACACGGTCATCATACCGACCGGCGCCAAAGGCGGTTTTTTTCCAAAACACGCGCCCACCGGCGATCGCGACAAGATCCTCGAAAACGGCATCAAGTGTTACAAGACCTTCATTCGCGGCCTGCTGGACATCACGGACAACGTGATCGACGACAAGGTCGTGACGCCACAAGGCATCGTGCGCCGTGACGGCGACGACCCCTACCTGGTGGTCGCCGCCGACAAGGGCACGGCGTCTTTTTCCGATATCGCCAACGGTATTTCAGCGGAATACAATTTCTGGCTCGATGACGCATTTGCATCGGGCGGTTCGGCCGGTTACGACCACAAGAAGATGGGCATCACGGCGCGCGGCTGCTGGGAAGCGGTCAAGCGCCACTTTCACGAACAGGGTGTCAATACACAGAAGGACCCGTTTACCGTTGCCGGTATCGGCGACATGAGCGGCGACGTATTCGGCAACGGTATGTTGCTGTCGCGCAAGATCAACCTGCTGGCGGCGTTCAATCATCGCCGCATTTTTCTCGACCCGAATCCGGACATGGCGGCGAGTTTCCGCGAACGCAAGCGACTGTTCAAGATGCCGGGTTCGACCTGGGACGACTACGACGAAGCGCTGATCTCCAAGGGCGGCGGCGTGTTCTCGCGACAGGCCAAGACGATTCGGCTTAGTGCCGAGGTTCGCAAGATGCTCGATGTCACTGAGACCTCGCTGCAACCCGACGAACTCATCAGGGCGATTCTCAGGATGCCGGTAGACCTGCTCTGGAACGGCGGTATCGGCACCTATGTCAAAGCCAGCAGCGAGGGGCATTCCGATGTCGGTGATCGCAGCAACGATGCGTTGCGCGTCGATGCGGACGAACTGCGCTGCAAGGTAATTGGTGAAGGTGGCAATCTCGGTTTGACACAGCGTGCGCGTGTCGAATTCAGCCTGCGTGGTGGCCGTATGAATACGGACTTCATCGATAATTCCGGTGGCGTCGACAGCTCCGACCGCGAAGTCAACATCAAGATCCTGCTGAGCGACGTCGTGAAAAAGAAGGGCATGACGCGCAAGAAAAGAAATGAGCTACTGGCGTCGATGACCAAGGATGTGGCGAACCTGGTGCTACGCAACAACTACCTGCAGACCCAGGCCATCAGCATGAGTGAAATGCGGTCAGCGGTTCGTATTGATGAGACAGCGCGGCTGATCGCCGACCTCGAGCGAGGCGGCTTGCTCAACCGTGACCTCGAGTTCCTGCCGCACGTATCCGAAATCGAGGATCGACGTAGTCGCAAGCAGGGCTTTACACGACCGGAACTGGCCGTCGTATTGAGTTACGCGAAAATCGATATTTATAACGGCCTGATCCGGTCGGAGGACACGCTCGAAGATTTCTTGAAAATAGATCCACAGCGCTATTTCCCGGACGTGCTGCGGCGCCGCTATGCCGATCTTATTCCCACGCATCGCCTGAGCCGGCAGATACTGGGGACGTTGCTTGCGAATGCCGTTGTGAACCGCATGGGTCCGGCGTTTGCGAAGCGGTTGCAGGGCGATACGGGCGCCAAGATCATCACCGTCGTCCGCGCCTACGAGGTCGCTCGTATCCTGTGCCGAACCGAGCCGCTGTTGAAAGCGATCGAGTCACTCGATCACAAAATTCCTGCGAGCGCGCAGATGTCGATGATGTTCGAGATCAGTCGCACGCTGCGGCACACTTGCTACTGGCTGATCGAGCGCTGGGGTGACGACCTCGATATCGTCGAGACGGTAGACCGATTGAAAGACGGCATGTCGCGCGTGTACGGACGCTCCAACACCTACCTGTCCAAAGCAAGCCGCGTCCGCAATGACAACGCAGAACGTGCCTGGATCGAGCTGGGCGCTCCGGAGGCCCTGGCCACACGAATGTCATTGCTGCTGCTGACACGTGCCGCTCTCGATATCGCCGATCTCGCCGCCGAACGGGGTCGCGACGTTCTGGATACAGCGCGTCTGTACTCCGTGTGCAACGATGCACTGAGCCTGCATACCCTGCACAACTATGCCGAAGACCTGCGAGTCAGTGGCCGTTGGCAGGCAAGGGCGCGCAGCAATCTTCGCGACGAGTTCTACAGCATCCGCCGAACGCTCGCGTCACAGCTGTTAACGCGACGCAGCAAACGCCGTCCGGAAGATGTTGCGCAGACATGGCTCGACAAGCATGCTGAGGGTGTTAGTGCATTTCTGCACATGCTCGAAGAGATGAAGCTGCGAGGTGATATCGATTTCGCTACACTCTCGGTCGCTGCACAGGAACTGCGAGACCTGATTTCAAGTTAAGCGCATCGCGCTTTATCGTT
>JBATID010000303.1:0-3279 GCA_049667545.1 Woeseiaceae bacterium | reverse complement strand
GAGGTCCAGGGTCATCGGGTCCTTAACATAAGCAATAACTACCCGAATGCTATAAAACGTGGGCCGATGAACACAGGAACTGCATCCCAGTTGGCGCATTGAATTGTGCCCGCCGTCCCAAATGCGGCCGATTATTGTTAAATCCTGGCGTTGTCTGAGTCAGGCGTCAGCGACTGGCGGATTCGTTCCGTGAATGGTGCTCGGCCGAGGCCGTCGAGGGCAAGCAGAAAGTCGCCGGCACCGGATTCGAGCCGCAGCGTTTTTTGCCGATAAGGATCGTGCTCGTCACGGGCAGCAAGGCGCCAGTACAACAGCGTGATCGTGGTCGCGAGGCGCGCGCGCACCAGTTCGAAAAGCGCAGCAATTTCATTATCTTGCAGCGTCGACACTGCGGTGTAACCACCGACAAAAGGGTCAATCAGTCGCAGCGGGTCCGGACTGCCTGCACGCAGGTAGGACGCCGCTATCGCCACGTCGAACACCCGCGGCGCCCTGAGCGCATCGCTGAAATCGATGAATCCCTTGAAGCGGCGACCGTCCGCGCCGAGGAGGACGTTTTCAGGATTGGGATCACCGTGTATGACCTGTGCCGGGAGTTGCTCCAGCAACGGCACGATCAGCTCCTCAAAATCGTCGGTCGCGCCGGCAACGGCAGCACGCCCGCGCTGGTCATCGATATGCTGGTGCAAGGGGCGAAGCTCCGCGACGCGCTGCAGATCCCAGAGCAACGGCGGCTCGTCGCCTGCGTGCGAGAACCCGCGAAGGCCGCGCCCCAGCTCCGCCAGCTGCCGGCCGAACTCGTGGACGAGCACATCGTCGAGCGCCGCTTGTGCCAGCGGCGAACCCTCCAGGTAGCTCACCACGCGCAGCCGACAGGCGCGGCCATCGGCGGTGATGTCCCCGCAGGGTCTGCCGTCGGTCGTGAACCGTACCTGCGGTGTACCAACGGCGCTGGTTCGCTGCAGGTACAGCAGCATCTGAACATGAAAGTCGCTGACGATAGGAGCCTCGGTCGCATTCGTCACCTTGACGACGAATTGCTGCCCGTCAGCGGACTTGAGGTGAAAGTTCTGATCACGCTCGCTGACCAGCGGCAAGTACTCACCGGACAGGCCAAACTGCTGCTCGACAGCGCCGGCGACCGCTCCCACCGTGGCGGCCGGCGGGGCCGAGTGACGTGCCTGATCGGCTGCTGAACTGGACTCCATGGCTCCATAGTCACCAATACGTGGCGTCCTGTAAATCTCAATAACTCACGGGCTATTTGCTCGAAAGTGTCGATTGGTTCCCGCCGATTGCGACATAACTCGGTCAGAATCCGTAAAGATATGAGGCACCTCCAGCAAATCATCGCGTCGCCAGCACCTGAAACGGGGGTTCAGTTTCGCAGCAAGCCGTACGGAACTGACGGACTTCGCGACTTTCTTCGCGACGTCATGGCGCTTGCCAACACCACGACTGAGGGCACGCGACACATCGTTGTCGGCATCGGCTTTGACTCAAAAGGCCGCCGCCAATTGCACCCGGTGCATGACAATGACTTCGGCGGCAAACCTGACTACGCAGCCGTTGTTAGCGACTACATCGAGCCTGCAGTGCGCGTCCGCTACGAACGAGTTTTGGTGAACGGCCAACAGGTTGGTGTTTTCGAGATCGCCGATTGCCAGGAACGCCCTTACATGATGCGGATCGATTTTTCGGAATTGCTGCGACGCGGCGACGCGTACCTGCGCGTCAACGATACAGCGATCAAGATGGGACGCCGCCAGTTACAGGCGCTCTTTCAGGCCAAATTCCAGGACTCCGTATCGGCTAAGGACATCGAAGTCGGGTTCCCGGGCGAGGTCATGCTCAAAGACCTGCATCTCGCGTGTCGGGACCTCGTGCGGTTGCCGTCGGCAATGGCTGCACAAAAGCTCGATGAGCTGATGAAAGTCCAGATCGAATCGCAGAAGTCAGGTGGCGAATCCCTCATGGGGCGACTCGTACATGCGCGTCTATACGGCTCCGACGATCCATACGTGAGCCGCTCGCCGGAAGACCTGTTAATTGAGATGGCACAAATCCGGTCGAAATACGCCGTTGAGGATCAACGCTACATGTTTGGCTCAAACGCCGAGCAGATACAGACAGTCGTGTATAACCAGAGTAGCGAACCTATCATCGACGCGTCGCTCGTGTTGCTGCTGCCGCCAGATGACGACCTGCACGTCGCCGAACGTTTGCCCGGAGCAACCGACGCAATGAGCGGCCACGCCGCTTATCCCGAGGTCGCCGTTCTGGACAATTCGATACGCATCACGCAGAAAATCGGCACTATCCCGGCGGGTGAGCCTGTGGAGGTGTTTCAGACGCCGCTTCGAGTGTGCGCCGGAGCCGCGTTACGCGGCCGCAAGTTCGGCGTACGCTATGCCCTGTTCGGCCAGAACCTGCGCCCGCCCGCTAAAGGCCGGCTGCGGCTGCTGTTCGGTGCCTGACCGGCTTCAGCCCGTCCATTTATCAACCTGCGGCGCCGCGTAGCGTTCGAATTGTCGGATCAAGCCGACGGCCGTCGTGTCATCCAGCAACATCTGCCGATTCTCTCGGCGGAGAAAGCCTTCCTGATTCGCATGGTCGAGAAATTTCAGCAGATGATCGAAATAGCCATCAACATTCAGTAGCCCGCACGGCTTGTCGTGAAAGCGGAGCTGCGCCCACGTAATGATCTCGATGATTTCCTCGAGCGTACCGAATCCCCCGGGCATGGCGATAAAACCATCGGACAACGCCGCCATCATCGATTTTCGCGCATGCATTGACGACACCACGTGCAGCGCCGTCAACCCCTGGTGCGCGACCTCTTTGTCACGCAACATCTTCGGAATGACGCCATGCACCTCGCCACCCTGTTCCAGCACCGCGTCGGCGATGATGCCCATGGTCCCTTTGTCGCTCCCACCGTACACGAGCGCGAGATCGTGCCGCACCAGCACGGCCGCAAGATCGCGCGCCGCCGCCGCGTAGGTTGGGCTGTTTCCCGTGTTGGATCCGCAATATACGCAGATGCGCTGCAACAGTAATCCGTGACTCAAGCGTTACTGACCTTCGAAGTAATACCGTGCACGATGCTCGCAATTTCCGGGCGGGCTTGCTTCAGCTCGTCCGGTGTCAGTGCGTCGAGTTCATGCGGAAACACCAGCCATTCTTCGGTTTCATGCAGGAAGTAGTCCGGAATCATGTCCGTTTCGTTGCGGCCGGGCTTGAACCACGGTACGGCAACGCGGATGTCCTCTGGCGTAT
>JBATID010000302.1:0-3716 GCA_049667545.1 Woeseiaceae bacterium | reverse complement strand
CAGCGGCCCCGCTTCAGACTGTGCGCGCGCTTGTGCGATGTGGCCCAGCGTGTCCGCGCCTGCGTCACCAAAAGTATCGGCGTCTGCCGTCGCGCCGATTCCAAAGGAATCCAGCACCAGGATTATTGCTCTTTTCACACTCGTTCCAGTTCACTGCAGCGAGAAGAAGAAACCCGCCAGTGAGGCATTCATCAGGTTGACTAGTGTACCTGCAATCACGGCCTTGAGACCAAGCCTGGCAATATCGTGGCGCCGTGTCGGTACCACCGCGCCGAGGCCACCGAGCAATATCGCGATCGAGGCCAGGTTGGAGAATCCGCACAGCGCGAACGTCACCACCAGTTGCGTATAGGGCGTCAGCGTCTCCTTGATCTGGACGAAGCTCGCGTACGCATAGAACTCGTTGATGACCAGCTTCTGGCCGATCAGGCTGCCGGCCTGGGTCGCCTCTTCCCACGGCACACCGAGCAGGAAGGCGATCGGCGCAAACAGATTGCCCAGCAGCCATTGCAGCGTCAGGCCTTCAAAACCGAACCACGCACCGACGCCGGACAGCATGCCGTTTACCAGGTAAATAAGGCCGACAAATGCAATCAGCATGGCACCTACTGCCATCGCGACCTGCATGCCGGTCATCGCACCGTTGCCAATCGCCTCGAAGATATTCACCGGCTTGTCCGCTTCGTCAACGATTTCAGCATGTGGCCGGTCATCCTGTACTTCTGTCTCCGGCATGATGATCTTGGCCATCATCAGCGCGCCCGGCGCCGCCATGAAGCTGGCCGTAATCAGGTACTTCAGTTCCACACCCATCTGCGCGTAGCCCATCATGACCGCACCGGCGATCGTCGCACAACCGCCGGTCATGACGGCGAACAGTTCCGACTGGGTCATTCGGGCCAGGTAGGGTTTTACGACCAGCGGCGCGTCGGTGTGCCCGACAAAGATATTCGAGACGGCGGACACCGACTCGGCATGACTCGTCTGCAACAGTTTGTGCAGCCAGCCACCGAATACACCGACAACACGCTGCATGATCCCGAGGTAGTACAGCACCGACATCAGGGCGGCAAAGAAGACGATGACCGGCAAAACATTAAAAGCAATCGTAAAACCCAGCGATTCGTTAATCTGCTTGCCAAATACAAACTCGATGCCGTCGTTGCCGTAGCTGATCACGTACTGCACGCCCTTGACGACCTTGTCGAGCACGGCGCCGCCCGCAGGCACAAACAGCACGATCGCTGCAATGACGACCTGCAGTAGAAAAGCGAAACCGATGGTGCGGCGGTTGATAGCCCCGCGGTTGTTCGACAGCAGGTACGCCAGCGCAAATATCGTGACGACCCCAACCAGGCTCATCAATCCCTGCATGTCATGCAATCCTGTTCAGTTATCAGAGACCAATTTCCTCCCGGACGCGCCTCTCCGCCTTCCTTATGTCGGACTGCAGCGCGTCAAGTTCCTGCTGCAACGGTGAGGTCATCATAGCTGTTTCAGCCTGCAAGTCGATCACCGGGACCGCGGCAAAGATGTTGGCGGGCGTGGCCTGGGGCACCGGCTCAGCCTGCTGCGAGTTGATAATAGCAATCACCGCAACCGCAGCCGCAATGCCGGTCAGACTGCTCGCCCACCAGAAACCAGCGGGCCGCGCCGGCGGCGGGGTTGCCTGCTGATCGGTCGCCGGCATCACGCCATTAAGAGAGGCTCGAATGCGACGATCCAGTTCGTCGGACACTTTCGCATCGATGTTGTCAGCATCGTGGCGTAATCGATTGGCTAGCTTATCCATAGGCTTCACTCGTCTTCCTGGTTTCGTTCATCGCCGCATCCAGCGTCTGGCGACCACGCATGAGGTTGATCTTGGTCCACGACACGCTGCGGTCCAAAGCCGCGGAAATGTCATTGACCGAGAGATCCTCGGCATAGCGCAGCCACATGGCGGCATACACTTCATCGTTAAGCAGGGCTCGTGCACTGACCCAGAGGTTCTCTGTTTCTGACGCCTTGATGCACTGTAGCAACGGGTCACTCTCCTCGTCACGCAGATCACCGAGCTCAACCACGCCCGGCGAGCGAAGCTTGCCCGCGTTGCGAATCGCGATCCGGTAAAGCCAGGTGCTAAAGCGCCAGCTCGGGTCGTAACTTCTGATGTACCGGTAGGCGTTGATCATTGTGTCCTGCAGCGCGTCTTCCGCATCCGCATAACTGGCGCAGCGTGTCAGCAGGAAACGCAGCAACTTATCGCGGTACAGCTGCACAAGGTCCGCGAACGCATCCGCGGAGCCGGCCTGTGCGGCGGCAATCAGTTGCGTCTCAGTCCTCAAGCGCCGCCACAACAGTTGCGGGATCGAGAGCGAGAACAAGCTTCAGCACGTTACCCACAACATCAACCTTCGCCGTCTGCAAAATAGCAGAAACCTCCGGGTCCAGATCGTCGTTGAATGCCTGCAAGCTAATCAGCCCCCGGACGATGCTCGCGAGCGAGCTTGCCATTGCCGCTTCATTGGTCGTCAGCTGCGCTTCGAAACCGAGCTTCTCACCAAGGTCGGCGAGCAGCACGGCTACCTGTTTCGTGTTGCGCAGAATATTTGAATCCCAATTATTGCCGGCTTCCATTTCGGCCGCGTTGACACCTGCCTGAATCAAGCTGCGCTCAGCGCGCAAAACAAACAGCGCGCCTTTGTCCACTTTGGCGGTGTCGATCTTACCGTTGTTCGCAAGCAGCGCTTGCATCTGCTTTTCTGTGTTCGTCACCAGCACCTTGTTCTTCACGGCAACACTGACATAGGCCTCTTCGTCGAGCGAACCCATATCAATATCGAAGTTATTATCGCCATGTTTCTCGCTTTTGCGGTCGGCCGAGCCGTTGCTGTTGTCGAAGAAATAATAGGCCTTGCCCGACGACTTCAATGTCTGTAGTTCCCCCGCGGACGCCGCGGCGGCGAGAGCAATAATTTTGTCCTGAGTCTCAGTACTGATATTGCCGTCGAAAACAATTACCGGGCCGTCGCCGGCGGCAGCAAATGCCGTCATGCGATCGGCTTCTTTGTGCAGGTCTATGCCGGTCTCACCACGGATCTCCTCGAACACTTCGGCGTTCAGCCAGTCATAGACAGCCCGGCTGGCCTTGCCCTCGCGCATTGCGTCAAAATCGGCATGGAAATACCAGGTTGCCGAAGCTGGAATATTGGAGGCATCCGCGGGAGCCAATGCCGGTACTGCAAGAGCGAACAGCATGATCAGGAACTTGAAATAGCGCATCGAAATATCCTTAAACAGTGAATTCATACTCGCTTATAGGGCGCCGGTACGCTTTTGGTTACAGATTTCGGTGATTATTTTTGCTGCTGGTCAGCCAAAGAATGCTCGTCGCGAAACCACCCAGCATGCCTGTAAGCACGCCCTCCCAGGTTGTGCGCTGGTAGTACAGGATGGCGATAATGACCGGGCCGAACGATCAATTACTCCGTTGTATGCGCGCGGCTGTAATGCGCCTGCAGCACTCCGGCATCAGGCGTCGCGTGTGATGCGGCCCGCGATGATGCCTGAAATCAGCAGGATGATAGCCATGACCAGCAGGTACTCGGGCCACGAGCGCGTGATGCCACAGTAGTAGATCACCAAAATATTGACCGCCTGAAACGAGTTAAACAGTTTGCTCTTGCGTATTTTCGCCTTCGGAAAACGCAGGCGTGAAATCATCAGCAGCGCGA
>JBATID010000301.1:0-1868 GCA_049667545.1 Woeseiaceae bacterium | reverse complement strand
CGGCTTGCTGCGTTATATCGTGTCCTACCGGCAGCACAGTGATTTTCACGAGAGCTGCATCGAAAGGATGTTCATCGATATCAGGGAGCGCTGCCAGCCACTCGACCTGACGCTGCACGCGCGCTATCAGCGGCGCGGCGGCATTGACATCAACCCGTTCCGCAGTACCTCCGAGCGAACACCGCGTGACCTGCGCCTGTGGCGGCAATAGCCGGCGGTATTTTATTGTGCGTCGAGGTCTTCGCGCGACAGCTCGTGACCCCAGCCCTGCTTGGCGCTGAGATAACGGCGATTGGAATCCGTCACACCGGTCACGTGTTTGACGCGCTTGATATTGGTGATGCCCATTTTCTCGAGGTCGTGGACCTTCTTCGGGTTATTGGTTAGCAGGCGAAACGGCTGGCCTTTGACGAAGAACTTCAGCAATGCCCCGGCATCGCTGAAATCCCGCGAGTCGTCCGGCAATCCCAGCGAACGGTTAGCCTGGTAAGTATCCTCGCCACCGTCCTGCAGCAGGTACGTCGCCGCTTTCGCCCACAGCCCGATACCCCGACCTTCGTGCCCCGACATGTAGATGACCATGCCGCCCTGCTCATCCGCGCGGATCTTATGCAGTGCGGACGCCAGTTGCGGGCCGCATTCGCACCGCTGGGAACCAAATACGTCTCCCGTGAGGCAGCTCGAGTGCACGCGCACCAGCGGGTCTTGCCAGCGCGCCGGGTCGCCGACAATCAGGACGCTATTGACCGCCATCGATGATGCCAGCGTCGCGAACAGCGCCTGCCCCTGCTGCGCACGCAACTCATCGGCTATTTCCTCGAGCTTGCCCAGCTCGGTGCGCCGCACGCACGCATACCAGTCGACCTTGAGCGCAAGGTCGCCGAGCTTTAGCGGCAACGGTATGGGACCGAGCAGGCTGATGGCTGGGCCGCGTGTGGCCGTGTGAGCGGCGGCCACGCGCCCTCCGTCACCGTCAATCTGAAACAGTTTTCCCTGCTCTTCCAGGCGCTTGCGGATGCTGGGATCGATGTAAGTGAACATAGGGCGCGATTATGCGGGAAATGCGCCGCGTGTCGCTAATCGACCTTGCCAATAGAGCTTGCTGACCATAGGGTCATTTACTATACTTACTGACTTACTGGTCAGTAATGGTGTGACGATGGGCGAGCCGCGCTTTCAGCGCCGTAAAGAAGACCGGCCACAGGAAATCACGGCGGCCGCCTTCGAGGTCTTCGCCGAGAAAGGCTACGCGCGGGCACGCGTGCAGGAAGTCGCCGCCCGCGCGGGGGTCAGCAAAGGTCTGCTGTACCTGTATTTCGAAACCAAGCAGGCGCTGTTCAAAGCTGTCATTCGCAGCGTCGTCATGCGGCGCATCGACGCGCTGCTCGCCGCGGTCGACAAGACCGAGCTCTCGTCCGAAGCGTTCATGCGCGGTCCGCTGGCCGACTTCATGAAAGCCGTGCCTGGCTCGCCGGTCGCGGTGGTTATCCGCCTGCTGATCGCCGAAGGCCAGCGGCATCCGGACCTGGTGGACTATTACTGGGACAACGTCGTCGCAAAAGGTCTCGCGGCACTGACGAGCATTGTCGAACGTGGCGTAGAGCGCGGTGAGTTTCGCGACACCGACGTCACGCGGTTGCCGCAGCTGGTACTCGCACCGGTCATGGTCTCGGTGATCTGGCGCATCCTGTTTGCCAGGCACGAACTTGACACTGACCGCTTGATTGAAACCCAGATTGACATGCTGCTTGCCTATATCAAGGCATGAACGGAGCAAAAACAATGAACGCACTCAAAACCGCTGCGATCACAGGTTGCGCAATACTGTCGGCCTGCAGCAACCCGGACGACACGGCGCGTGTTGTCGG
>JBATID010000300.1:0-6710 GCA_049667545.1 Woeseiaceae bacterium | reverse complement strand
CATCGCGGCAATTCGCGAGGCGTTGGTCGGTCGGCCGTGCACACCATAGTCTTCGCTGGCGACCGCCACGAAAGCGGCTTTCGACAACTCGCAGAATTCTCGGTAGCTGACGCCGTAGCGCAGGAAGAGCCGCGCCAGCGGTCGCAGAAGCTTGAGAAGAATGGAATTGAATTGGCTGGGTGGGAGTTGCATCGCGCCGAAACGATATGGCTTATTGAAGGTATGGTCTACAAAAAACAGCGGAATGGGAAAAATGGGCCAGTTTTCACCCGGCGGCATATCGACAGGGGTTCTCAGGCCGCAGTTTTCAAAGCGTGTGCTGCAATCGCCCGTTTACGTAAGTGGCGGCGATGTGACGATCATCGGCTAACGTCAAGAGCGCAAAGAGCGCCTCTTCGATAGTGTCGGTCATCGCCGTGCGACGCGCCGTCAAACTCGACCCCGCCGGATCCAGCACCACGAAATCCGCCTCTTTGCCGGGCAGGAAGTTGCCGATGTGCGCGTCGACGTACAGCGCCTCCGCTGCGCCCAGCGTGGCCAGGTACAGCGCGCGCATCGCCGGCAGGGTGTGGTCCTGCAGGTGCAGCACTTTGTAGGCTTCGCTGGCGGTCTTCAGCAATGACAGACTCGTGCCACCGCCAACATCCGTGCCCAGGCCGCAGCGGATATTGGCCGCACGCATGGCCGGCAGGTCGAACAGTCCGCTGCCCAGAAACAGGTTCGACGTCGGGCAAAATGCGGCGGCACCCCCGGCGGCCGCCATGCTCTCGCGGTCCGCGTCGTCCATGTAAAGACAGTGCGCGAATACCGCACGCCGGCGCAGCAGGCCGTAATAATCGTAGACATCGAGATAGCTGCGGCGCTCCGGGTACAAGCGCTCGATCGCATCCACCTCGCCGCGGTTCTCCGCCAGGTGGGTATGAATCCAGACATCGGGATGCTCGGCGGCGAGCCGGCCGGCAGCCGTCAGCTGTGCGGCGCTGGAGGTCAGCGCAAACCGCGGCGTGATCGCATAACCGAGGCGCCCGTGGTTATGCCACTTCTCGATCAGTGCCTTGCTGTCGCGGTATGCAGACTCGGCATTGTCGCGCAGCTCTTCGGGACAGTGGCAATCCATCAGCACCTTGCCGGCAATCAGTCGCATGTCACGCGCCGCCGCCGCTTCAAAAATAGCGTCTGCCGAATGCGGATGTACGGTGCCAAATACCAGCGCCGTCGTCGTGCCATTGAGCAGCAGCTGCTCGACAAACGCGCTGGCGACCTCGCGCGCATGGTCGGGATCCGCAAATTGCGCCTCGGCGGGATACGCGTAGCGATTCAGCCAGTCGAGCAGCTGCTCGCCGTACGAGCCTACGATATCGAGCTGCGGATAATGCACGTGACAGTCAATGAGGCCCGGCATGATCAGTTTGTCCGGGTACGCCGTAACGAGCACATCGTCACCGAGTGTCTGCAGCAGCTTGTCGGCATCGCCGAGCGCCTCGACATGACCGTCTGCGACGACCAGCAGGCCGTCCGCAAAGTGCTCGTAGGCAGACGGCGTGGAATGTTCGCCGGGATCTTGCAGGCAGTGCACAATCGAGGCGCGAAACGCTTGACGCATAATGGTCAGAACGCCTCCAGCACAACGTCTACATTGAGCACGCGTTCTTCACAATTAGGTTCGTCACCGCCGCGATCAATCACGAGGAACTGGTCGGCGGCCGCGAACGCGATCAGCGGCATGTGCCAGGTGCCGCGATGGTAGTTAAAGCCCTGTCTGGGTCGGGTGACGAAGGCCCGCAAATCGGTGGCTGCGACAACGTCTCCGGGCGGCGCCACAACGACAACCATCTTGCACGATTGCAGCGGCACAAAGGCCTGGCTGCCCAGTGGATGCCGCTCGATTTTGTCGATGCGCAAAGGCAGCGTTGTCGGTTTGGAACAGCTCGCGATGCTGATCGCGACACGTCCGCCCGGCGCAAGGTCAACGGTGCAAAGATTGTCGAAGCGCTCGAAGCGCGCCTCATTCATTGCATTCGATTTATCAAGCGCCGCCTCGATAACCTCGCCGAACGGCGCGAAACCTGCGCTCGTCAGGGGCTCAGGAACCAGCGTGATCTGCGGGCTACCCATGCACCTGGCCGAATAGCCGCACGCGACTGATGCCGCCGTCGGGATAGATGGCAACGCGCACGTGACTGACCGCGCCAATCGGCTGCAGGCCCTCGAAGTAATGTTGCTGATCCATCTTGAGTTTTTCCTCCGGCAGTAGCGTCTGCCATCCGTCGCTACTGTTGACGGCTGCCGCATCGCTGTCGAAGACGCCGCCATCGAGCGATACGCGATCGGGGTAGTTGCCTTTGAAATGCGCTGTATCAATCTCGGCACGCTCGATGATGCCGGGCTGGCCCAAAGCGATGATGACCCAGTCGTTGCCGGGACCGCGGCGACGCGCGGTCTCCCAGCCGTCGCCCATATTGACACCGCGACCGGGCGCCAGCAGATTCTGCATGCTGCCGTAGTGCTCGTCGCTGCAGGCGATCGCACGACCGCCGTGCCCCACGGCGGCGAGATCGACGAAACCGTCGACGTCAGCAAAATTGGCACGAATCTCACCGAAGATTCGCAGCCTGGCGACACCGCCGTCGGGGTAAATATGCAGCCGCACATGCGTGCGCACGGTATCGTCGCGCACGTCCAGGTAGTGATGCGAGTTACCGGCCAGTTCGATCCGGGGAACAATTTCTACCCAGCCATCTTCCGGCACATCCACGTTCGCCGAGCAGGCCTCCAGCGAGGCATGCGGCGGATAATTGCCGGTGAAATGGCTCGTATCGATATCAAGCCCGTGAATGATGCCGGGTACGCCGAAGCGGATGACGCAGTAGTCATGCCCGGGTCCGCGGCGACGGCGACTTTCCCAGCCGTCCATCCATTTGCCGTGGTCGTCGTACTTGTCGTCGATGAAGATCGGGTCCGCCGCATCGATGATGCGCTCCTTGGCGCCAAAAAACTCATCGGTGGCGAACGTCACGCGGCTGCCCAGTCGCGGCTGCTCGAGGTTGATCCATTGGCGAGTTACGTTAGTCACGGGTTGTTCCTCATTGCGTCGAGGCGCAGGCGCGCAATCTTGTGGATTTCTATTAAAGCCGTTTCAAATTCGAGGTCGTAATCGTTGCCGAGGCGTTGCGCGAACGCGTCGAGAATTGCGGCGCGATCCTGCCCGCGAACCGCCATGACAAAGGGGAAACCGAACTTCTGCCAATAAGCGTCATTCAGCTCCTGAAAACGGGCAAATTCCTGCGGTGAGCATTGATCCAACCCGGCGCTGGCCTGTTCTGCTGTCGACGCCTGCGTCAGCTCGCCGGCAACCTGCGCTTTGCCCGCAAGGTCCGGGTGCGCCCTGATCAATGCCAGCTGCTGCTCGACGTCCGCGTTGTCCACGCAGTCAGCCATCAGCACACCGAGCACCGGCAAGTCCTCGATATCACCACCCAGGGCGGCGACCTGCTCCGCCACCCACGGCGAATGCTCATAAATGCTGCCATAGCGCGCTATAAAGTCGTGTGTGTCCATCAGGCCTCATCCCTCGGCGGGTGCCGTTCGCGCCAGTGCTCGGCGATAGCCAATCGCGTCGCTACCCAGACTTTATCCTGTGCGGATACATAATCGAGAAACCTCATCACCGCCGCCGCGCGTCCGGGTCGTCCGGCCAGGCGACAGTGCAGACCAACCGACATCATGCGGCCACCCTCGGCATGCAGCACGTCAAACGAATCCTTGAGGTAGTCAAAAAACTGCGTGCCTGAATTAAAGCCCTGGGGCGTTGCAAAGCGCATGTCGTTGGCGTCGAGCGTGTAGGGAACCATCAGCTGCGGTATGGCAAACCCGTAGTCCCAATACGGCAGATCGTCCGCGTAGCTGTCGGCGTTGTAGGCAAAACCGCCCTCCTCGGCAGCGAGCCGATGGCTGTTTGGACTGCAGCGGCCAAGATACCAGCCGCGCGGACGAACACCGGTCACCTGCTCGTGAATTTCGATCGCCCGGCGCAGATGTTTGCGCTCGCTCGCCTCGTCGACGAACTGGTAGTCGATCCAGCGATAGCCATGACTCGCAATCTCCCAGCCGGCCTGCTGCATCGCATCGGCAGCCGCGGGGTTGCGCTGCAGCGCCATCGCAACGGCAAACACGGTGACCGGCAGATCGCGCTCGGTAAACAGCCGATGCAGCCGCCAGAATCCGGCGCGGGAGCCGTATTCATACAGTGACTCCATGTTCATGTGGCGCTGCCCGGGCACCGGCGCAGCGCCCACAATGTCCGAGAGAAAAGCTTCCGACGCGGCATCGCCGTGCAGGACGCAGTTCTCCCCGCCTTCCTCGTAATTGACAACAAACTGCACGGCGGTGCGGGCACCGTGCGGCCAGTCAGCGGCCGGCGGTTGCTGGCCATAGCCATGCATGTTGCGGGGATAATTGTCCTGTGGCATCTACCTGTCCTGTAACGCCTGGTACCACTGATCGATGATCTGCCGCTCTGCATCCGTCATCGCTGTCAGGTTGCCGATTGGCATCACGCGCGTGACGACTGTCTGCTGATGAATACGTGCCGCCTGCGCCATTATCTGCTCATCCGTGTCGAGCATGACACCGAGCGGCGCCGCGGGAAATGCCGGATGCACCGGCGCTGCGGAATGACAGCTCGTGCAGCGCGTATGCACAACGTTGCGCACATGTTCAAATGACGTAGCTGCGACCGTGGTTTGCTGCGACTGGGGGGCGAGCAGTACCGCAATAGCGCCAAGCAACAGCACCGCCAGAATTACCGGCAACGGCGACGCATTGCCTTTGTGGCGCGCCACAAAATAGATGCGTATCAGTGCGCCCGCCAACGAAATACCGATGAGAATCGCCCAGTTATATTCGTGACTGTGCGTCATCGCGAAGTGGTTGCTCAGCATCACGAACAGCACGGGCAGCGTAAAGTACGTGTTGTGTACCGAACGCAGCTTTGCATGGATCCCGGGTGTCGGATCGGGCGCCTCGCCCCTCGCGGCAGCAGCAACCATCTGCTTCTGGCCCGGAATAATGACGAAGAAAACGTTCGCCACCATGATCGTGCCAAGCACGGCGCCAAAAATTATGTACGCGCCGCGACCACCGAACAGCTGGCACAGACCCCACGCCAGCAGTGTACTCAGGAGCAGGAGAACACCACCGAATACACGCATGTCGCGGGCCAGCGGCGATTTACAAAGTGCGTCGTAGACGAGCCACCCGCCGACGATGAAACCCATCGCGATGGCAATTGCGGCCGGCACGGACAGGTCGGCAACCGCGCGATCGATCAGGTAAACCTCGGCGCCATACCCGTAGATAAGCACCAGCAGGAACATGCCCGACAGCCAGGTCCAGTAAGCCTCCCACTTGAACCAGTGCAGCTCCTCGGGAAGGGTCGCCGGCGCTACCCGGTATTTTTGCGCATGATAAAAACCGCCACCGTGCACGGACCAGAGTTCGCCGCCGACACCTTTTGCGTCGTCCGCGGATTCCTGCGGTGCCCGCAAGTGGTTATCAATCCAGACGAAGTAGAATGACGACCCGATCCAGGCAATACCAACAATAAAGTGCAGCCAGCGAGCGAGCAGATGTAGCCAGTCGACAATGTATGCCTGCATGTCAGCGACTCAGCGGATGAACGTTATCAGCATACGCGTTTGCTGCAGCGACGGCGGACTGCTCATGGAGCTTCAGTATCTCGGCGGCCGCGGCCACCGCGATCTCGGCAGGCTTCTTGCCGCTGATGCCGGCTACACCGATCGGACAAACGAGTTCGGCCACTTGCGCCGCGGTCATGCCCTGCTGGCGGAAGCGCTTTTCGAACCGACGTCGCTTCGAGCGGGAACCGATCAGCCCACAATAGCTGGCGTCGCCACGACTTAAGATGCGCACGCAGATCTCGAAGTCCATGGCGTGGCTGTGCGTCATCACGAGGTAATATGACGCCGGCGGCAGCGCGGCCACTTCGAGCGCCGGCTGCTCGGATTCGACGGCGCGCACGTTCGCAGGAACCTGCCGAAAGACATTGCGCCGGCTATCCACCCAGCGAATGTTGCAATCCAGGCCGGCGAGCGTTGCGACCACCGCGGTGCCAACGTGACCCGCACCAAAGACGGCAATGTTCAGCTCCGGCGCAACAACCGGTTCGTAAAACTCCTGCACGTGTCGCTCGGCTTTGCCATGGGCACGCAGCAGGTCGCGCGCGTGCGCCACCATGCGCGGCAACGTGTCGCCGTCCGCCGCACCGAATACTTCGTCCGCAGTCACCACGAATTTGCCCGGTACGGTCCGCGAAATGTGCGTCGCCACCACCGCCGGCTCGCGCTGCCCGTGCAATGCTCTGAGGTCGCGCAACCAGGCGGGCATGCCCCTACCCAGAGGCTCGAACAGAATCTCGACCACGCCGCCGCAACATTGCCCCATTGCAGCGCCGAGCGGAAAGCTGCGCAACAACATCTGCTCATCGCCCAGCAAGCCGACGGCGACCCGCGTGCACTGGTATTCAAGCTGGCCGCCACCGATCGTGCCAATCGTCTCGCGCGAAGTCACAATCATCTTCGCCCCGACCTCACGTGGCGCGGACCCCTTGATGCCAGCAACGGTAACGAGCACGGCAGGCTCATCCGCAGCGGACAGGTCGCAAAGCTCGTCGATCCACTCATTCACCGGCG
>JBATID010000299.1:0-1758 GCA_049667545.1 Woeseiaceae bacterium | reverse complement strand
AAGAAAATTCTGATCGGCAACTCCGGGCGAGGCGACAAAGATATGCCGACGCTGACCAAGTACCCGGCGAGGACGCGTAGCCATGCAAGCGCATGAACGAATAACGACTGCAATCAGGGCGGCGAACAAGGCCGGTCGACCGGCGCTGGTGCCATTCATCACGGCGGGATACCCGGAGCCGGCAGACTTTGTCGAGACCCTCAAGGCCGTTGCCGCCGTTGGCGACGTTGTCGAACTGGGGATTCCATTTTCCGATCCGATGGCCGACGGGATGACGATCCAGCGCTCGAGTTTCGAGGCGCTGAAAAAAGGCGTCAGCCTCGAGTGGATTTTTGAACAGCTGGATTCGGCGAAAGGTGCGATCGATGCGCCACTGGTCATGATGTCCTACCTGAATCCGTTGCTGGCATACGGCTATGACCGACTCGCGGAACGCGCGCTGGCGGCCGGTGTTTGCGGGTTCATCGTGCCGGACCTGCCGTACGAGGAAAGTGGCGAGATTCGCGACGCACTGGAAGTCCGGGGCCTGGGCCTGATTCAACTGGTGACCCCCGCAACCCCGCAGGCACGCCTCGAAACGCTCTGCGCGGAATCACGCGGCTTTGTGTACGCGGTGACTATCACCGGCATCACCGGCGGCGGTACCGGCTTGCCCGCTGATCTCGCGACCTATCTTGAGAACGTCAGCTCGACGTCGAGCCTGCCCGTGTGCGCCGGCTTCGGTATCCGCGAGCCACAGGACGTCGCCGCCGTTGGCAAGTATGCGGCCGGTGCGATCGTCGGCTCGGCGTTGGTCGAAGTGCTCGAGAAGGGCGAGGATCCGCAACCCTTCCTGCGGTCTTTGATCGGTAAATGAAAAAGCTCACATCAGCGGAATCGCTGATCACGATCAATCATTACAAAAACCTGCTGCATGCCGAAGGCATCCGCTGCGAGATACGCAATGAACACCTCGGCTCAATCATGGGCGAGATGCCGTTTGTCGAGACGTGGCCCGAGCTCTGGATCGCCAATGATCTCGACTTCGATCGGGCGACGCAGCTGATTACAGGCGCCGAGTCGGAAAGTCCGGGTGCCGACTGGACCTGCAGGAAATGCGGCGAAATCAATGAAGGGCAGTTTGCCGCCTGCTGGAACTGCAGCACTTCAAACGACTGACCGGCGTCCATCCCCCGGAGTCTGGTATAGAGCGTCGATCGCGGAGATGTCCCAGTCGCTCGGACAATCTCCCGTCGAGCGGGACCGAGGTTCGATAACTCGCTTTGTGTGACATCTCCGCGCTCGCCGCCGGAAATCACGTCGCGTGGACTGAGGCGAGTGGACGAGATAATTGTTGGCGAGACATAAAGCGAGCGCCAGCGAGACAGTCCGCCAATAAATATGTCGGCCGCACGCCGTGATCAGTGCGACACGTAAAGTTACGGCATACCGCGAGAGAGCAAGTGGGTGCCGGCAATCTCACTTCTGAGAATGGCGGAGATCTTTTCTGGCTGCACCGGCCGGCTGATCAAGAACCCCTGTGCCAGGTCGCAATGGCAACTCTGCAGAAATTCAAACTGCGACAGTGTCTCGACGCCTTCGGCGGCCACCTCGATGTCGAGGCCCTGCGCCATGGCGATGGCGGCACGCACTATACGCTGGTGACTGTTATTGCTTTCGACGTCGGCGATCAGTGACTGATCGAGCACGAAGCTGTCGATAAACCCGCGGTCCAGCGACTCGAATGAAACGTCGCGCGTGCCGAAATGATCGAGTGAC
>JBATID010000298.1:0-4096 GCA_049667545.1 Woeseiaceae bacterium | reverse complement strand
TGCTCATCCCCGCCAGCATCATGTATCTGCTGGCACCCGGCACGAGTCCAGGCCCGGGCTTTCACCTGTTTGGCGGTGCGACCATTCTTTGCGCGTTCTTTATCGCCACAGACCCCGTCTCCGCGGCAACGAGTCCCAAGGGGCGCCTGGTTTTTGGTTTTGGCATTGGCCTGATCATTTACTGCATTCGAACCTGGGGCAGTTACGCCGACGGTGTCGCATTCGCAGTGTTGCTCATGAACATGGCGGTGCCGGCGATCGACTACCTGACCCGCCCCGCAATCGTCGGACATGGTAATTCGAGGCATGCCGATGAGTGAGGTCAACGTGGTCCGGGGTGGCATCACGCTCGCCGTTATCGCGGCGATCTGCACCGCGCTGGTCGCACTGACGTTTGCGTTGACGCGAGACCGTATCGTTGCCAATGAAAAAGCCTGGCTCGAGCGGAATCTGCAGCCGGCGTTAGCAGGGTTGTTTTTCGATAGTGGGATTACCGATTCAAAACTGACGCTTGCTGCACCGCACAACCTGCCGGGTACCGACGATGCCATCATCTACCGGGTGTACGCCGAAGATGCGCCAGTTGCCGCGCTATTTGTCGTCAGCGCGCGGGACGGCTACTCCGGTCCCATTCGCCTGCTGGTCGGTATTGACGCAGAGGACACCATCACTGCTGTCCAGGTACTTGAGCATCGCGAAACACCCGGGCTCGGGGACCGCGTCGACGCTGGCAAATCGGACTGGCTACAACAGTTTGCCGGGCGCTCATTAATCAATCCCACGCCGGATGGCTGGGAGATCAAGCGCGATGGCGGCGAGTTTGATCAACTGACCGGGGCCTCGGTGACGCCACGCGCCATCGTCAATGCGGTCCGGGAGACGTTGCTATACTTTGCTGCCAATAGAGCGTCCGTGTTCGCAGCAGATGACCTGGCCGCACAGGCCGAAGGGAATACAGAGTAGTGGGAATACCTTTCTTTGATCGACTCAAGACCGGGCTCTGGGATGAAAACCCCGGACTGGTGCGGTTGCTCGGTCTCTGCCCGCTGCTCGCCGTCACCACCACGTTTGTCAACGGCCTCGGGCTCGGCATCGCCACGCTCGTCGTATTGATGGCATCGAACGCCCTGGTGTCGGCGACGCGCCGCTGGATTCAGGCACAAATACGAATTCCGATCTACGTACTGATTATTGCCAGCCTTGTCACCTGCATCGAATTGATTTTCAAAGCCTGGTTTCCCGACCTGGACCGTTCGCTCGGTATCTTCATACCGCTGATCGTCACCAACTGCGCGATCGTGGCGCGTGCCGAGGTGTTCGCATCGCGCAACTCGTTGGGACCGAGTATTGTCGACGGGTTTGTCATGGGCAGTGGCTTTGCACTACTGCTGATGGTGCTCGGTGCATTTCGCGAACTACTGGGACAAGGCTCACTGTTTGCCGGGCTCGACATGGTGCTCGGCGACACTGCACTGCGAGGCCTGGTCATTGTTGATGGCGGCTGGCTGCTGGCGATACTGCCGCCCGGTGCGTTTTTCAGCCTGGGGCTGGCGATTGCGGCCAAGAACCTGCTGGATCGGCGGCGCGAACAGGCGCGTCGCACACTCGACAACCAAAGACAAGCAACGCGCTGATCATTGACGTGAACAAGGAAAAACGGTCAGCCATCTTCCGTGTATTGCGCGAACGCACGCCGGCGCCAACCACCGAGCTTAAGTACCAGACACCGTTTGAGCTTCTGATCGCGGTCATACTTTCGGCGCAGGCAACGGATATCAGCGTCAACAAGGCAACCGCCAGGCTGTATCCAGAGGCGCGCACGCCGGCAGCTATTCTCGCGCTAGGCGTCGATGGCCTGAAGCCCTACATTCGCAACATTGGCCTGTTCAACAGCAAGGCTGAAAACATTATCAAAACGTGTCGACTGCTTATCGATCGACATGACGGTGAGGTGCCGCATGATCGAGCTGCCCTGGAGGCGCTGCCGGGTGTCGGTCGCAAGACGGCGAACGTTGTTTTGAACACGGCCTTTGGGGAACCAACGATCGCCGTCGATACGCATATATTTCGGGTGTCGAATCGAACCGGGATTGCCAAAGGGAAAACGCCGCTCGAGGTCGAAAAGCGACTGCTGCGCCTGACGCCGGATGAATTCAAAAAGGACGCGCACCACTGGCTGATCCTGCATGGCCGCTATGTCTGCAAAGCCCGTAAGCCGCTTTGTGGGGAGTGTCCTGTCATTGACTGGTGTGAATATCGTTCGAAGGAGCTCGCGTGATTTTCGGACAGGACCGCAACGAGCTACGCAAGATGTACGCCGATGCCTGGCAGAAACTCAGCAACGAGCAGCCAATGTCGCCGCTCGAGGCGCAGATTGCAGCAGTCGTGGCCTGGCATCCCGAGTATCACGACGATGTCAGCAACGCGGCCCTTGATCGCGACTACCCGCCCGAAGGCGGCCGCAGCAATCCGTTCCTGCACATGGGTCTGCATCTGGGCATTCGCGAGCAGGTGGCGACCGATCGGCCTGCCGGCATTGCCGCCATCCACGCAACGCTCCAGGCGAGTAGTGGGGATGCCCACGCCGCCGAGCACCAGATGATTGAGGCGCTGGCGGAAACGCTGTGGGAGGCGCAAAGCGCCAATACCGCACCCGACGAGCTGAAGTACCTGGAACGCCTCAAGAAGCTGATCCGCTGATCGCGTGTAATAATCGTCAGTCCGGGCAGGTCGGATGAGGTACATCTATTGGATCACGTTTTATGAATCATCGAAAATCGCAGTTCCCGGTTAGCGGTGCAGGACTCGGATTGCGACGCGGACTCGTGGACAAGCTGATGGCCGAGCCACCAGCCGACGTCGATTTCATGGAGGTTGCGCCCGAGAACTGGATCCACGTCGGGGGCGCGCTGGGCAAGAAGCTGCGGTTCTTTACCGAACGCTACCCGTTCCTTATACACGGGCTGTCACTCTCGATCGGTGCACCTTCCCCACTGAACGAGCAGCTGGTCAGGGACGTAAAGGCATTCATGGCGGACCACAACATTCGCCTGTATTCGGAACACTTAAGCGCCTGCGGCGACGATGGCCAGCTATACGACCTGATGCCGATACCTTTTACAGAAGAGGCCGTGAGCTATGTCGCCGCTCGCGTACGGCGCGTGCAGGACATCCTGGAACAACGTATCGCTCTTGAAAACGTATCGTTCTACGCCCCGCTGGATACGACCATGAGCGAGCAGGAATTTCTGCTGGCCGTGCTCGAGGAAGCCGATTGCGACCTGATGCTGGACATTAACAACATTGTCGTCAACAGCATCAACCATCGCTACGATGCGAGCGAATTCCTCAGGAGCATGCCGGCCGAGCGCATTCGTTACTTCCATCTGGCCGGACACTACGTGGAAGCCGAGGACCTGCGCATTGACACGCACGGCACGCCCGTTGATGAACAGGCGTGGCGCTTGCTCGAGGAGGCGTATTCAAAGTTCGGCCCGGTGCCGACGCTGCTGGAACGCGACTTCAACTTCCCGCCGATGCAGGAACTTCTCGACGAAGTGCGGCGCATCAAGCAACTGCAAACCCGCACGACAAACCGGCATGCAGCCAATGCCTGACCGACCGGAATTTCAGGACAAGCAGTACGCATTGGCGGCGCACCTGCGCGACCCGGCCAACGTGCCCCCGCCGGCGGGCATCGAGGACCGGCGCCTCGCCATTTATCGCAGCCTGTTCTTTAACAACCTTTACAACCTTCTGGGCACGATGTTCCCGGTCCTCAAGAAGATCCACACGGATGATCGATGGCGCTACCTCGTCCGTCAGTTCATGAAACAACACAAAGCAGAAACGCCCTACTTCCTCAAGCTGCCAGAAGAGTTCCTGGCTTTTCTGCAAAACGAATTCGAGCCGGATAACGACGACTTCGATTTCCTGACCGAAATGGCGCACTACGAGTACGCGGAACTGGCGCTGTCAGTGGCGACACTCGCAAACGACCTGTCGAGTATCGACGTCGATGGCGATTTGCTGAGCGCGACACCGGTCAAGTCGGAACTCGCATGGACTTATGCCTACCACTATCCCGTGCACAGGA
>JBATID010000297.1:0-2743 GCA_049667545.1 Woeseiaceae bacterium | reverse complement strand
AAAATTCGCAGGTAACCACCGGGACGCTCTTTGAAACGCGGACCGATTTCCGAAAACAGCTTGCCGACTACTTCCTTGTCGCGCAGACGATCAAACGCAAGACGTCGATTCGCAACGCTGTCCTCTTTGGCAAGTGTAATCAGCGGCTCTACGACGCGACGCAGCTCTTTGGCTTTCGGCAATGTAGTCTTGATGGTCTCATGCTTCAGCATCGAAGCCGCCATGTTACGGAACATGGCTTTGCGATGAGAGCTGTTACGACCCAGTCGACGACCCGATTTTCTATGACGCATTTGTCTTTCCCAAAATCAGTTGAATTACATTAAGAGCTCGTGCTCAGGGCGCAGACTTGGCGGCGGCCAGTTTTCCAGGCGCATACCGAGACCGAGGCCATGACCCTCCAGCACTTCCTTGATTTCCGTCAACGACTTCTTACCAAGGTTGGGCGTTCTGAGGAGCTCTACTTCGGTACGCTGTACCAGGTCACCGATGTACATAATGTTCTCTGCTTTTAAGCAGTTGGCTGAACGCACGGTAAGCTCGAGCTCGTCGACCGGCCGCAGCAGAATCGGATCAACCTGGCTCTCTGCCTGAGCGCCAACGCCCTCTTCCTGGCCCTGTAGATCGACGAATACCGACAGCTGATCTTTGAGAATGCTGCCGGCGCGACGAATCGCTTCTTCCGGGTCAATCGTGCCGTTTGTCTCGACTTCGATCAGTAATTTATCGAGGTCGGTACGCTGCTCGACGCGAGCCGCTTCGACCGTATAGGTCACACGTACGATGGGGCTGAACGACGCATCAAGCTGCAAACGCCCAATCGGCCCACCCTGCTCCTCGAATGAAGGACGCTGTGTCGCCGGGCGGTAACCGCGGCCACGCTCGACCTTAAGCACCATGTTGAGCTCGCCAGCTTTCGTGAGGTTGGCGATTACCAGCTCGGGATTCATGATTTCAACGTCATGATCGAGCTGTATATCGCCCGCCGTAACCGGCCCTGGCCCTTTCTTCGAGACGCGCAGCTCCGCCGTATCACGGGTATTCATCGTGACGGCAACCTGCTTCAGGTTCAGCAAAATGTCGACGACATCTTCCTGCACGCCCTCGATGCTCGTGTACTCGTGGAGTACGCCTTCGATTTCTGCTTCCGTGATCGCTGCACCGGGCATCGACGACAACAAGATGCGACGCAGCGCGTTGCCGAGCGTATGACCAAAACCGCGTTCGAACGGCTCGATGGTGACCTTTGCTAGCAGATCGTTGACCGGCGTGACTTTGACTACGCGCGGCTTCAGAAACTCGTGTACTGATTCCTGCATGGGTGATAACCCTCCTGACTACTTCGAGTACAGCTCGACGACAAGGTTTTCGTTGATGTCGGGCAGGATGTCTTCCCGATCCGGCAACGACTTCAGAACGCCTGCCATCTTCTTGGCGTCGACTTCAACCCACTCGGGAAGGCCGACTTGGCTCGCAATTTCAATCGCGCTTTGAATGCGAAGTTGCTTCTTCGCCTTCTCGCGGATGTTTATGGCATCACCAGCTTTGAGCTGCGCGGACGGGATGTTAACGACTTTGCCGTTCACCTCGACACTTTTGTGGCTCACAAGCTGGCGAGCCTCGGCACGCGTTGATGCGAAGCCCATTCGATAAACAACGTTATCGAGACGGCCTTCAAGCAGGCGCAGCAGGTTTTCACCTGTTGATCCTTTCAACTGTGCAGCACGTTTGTAATAGTTACGAAACTGCCGCTCCAAAACGCCATACATGCGACGGAGCTTCTGTTTTTCACGCAGCTGCAATCCGTAGTCCGACATGCGCGGGCGACGTTGTGTCGGCCCACCCGGCGGTACCTCGAGCTTGCACTTCGATTCAAGCGGCCTGACGCCACTCTTCAAAAACAGGTCCGTGCCTTCGCGGCGGGACAGTTTACACTTTGGTCCTAGATATCTTGCCATTACTCAGCCTCTACACTCGGCGCTTTTTCGGCGGGCGACAGCCGTTATGAGGAATTGGTGTTACGTCCTCAATATTTTGAATACGGAATCCCAGAGCATTCAGGGCGCGAACAGCAGACTCGCGGCCAGGGCCAGGCCCACGAACGCGAACGTCAACATTTTTGACACCGAACTCGAGCGCGGCTTTGCCGGCCTTGTCCGACGCGACCTGAGCCGCAAACGGGGTCGATTTACGCGATCCACGGAAACCGCAACCGCCGGCGGTCGCCCACGAGAGGGTATTACCCTGGCGATCGGTAATCGTGATGATCGTGTTATTGAAGGAAGCATGGATATGCGCTACCGCGTCCACCACGTGCTTTTTGACCTTCTTCTTTTTCGGTTCTGCCATGTTTTTTTACCTGTTGGTGCGGCCCTTGGCCGCGTTTGCGCACTACGTGCCCTTGGGGTACAAGGCGCGCTCCTACAACTTCAAATCGCTATCGCTTGATTGGACGACGAGGGCCTTTGCGTGTGCGCGCATTGGTACGTGTACGTTGACCGCGTAACGGCAAACCACGTCGATGACGAATACCACGATAGGTACCAAGATCCATCAGGCGCTTGATATTCATCGAGGTTTCGCGACGCAAATCGCCCTCTACGGTAAACACTGCAACAGCCGTTCTAAGCTTCGCGACCTCGGGCTCCGCCAGGTCTTTGACCGGCGTTGCCGGAGCGACGCCCGCCACCTCGCAAATTTGCTGCGCGCGCGTGTTGCCAATACCGAAGATCGACGTGAGTGC
>JBATID010000296.1:0-2153 GCA_049667545.1 Woeseiaceae bacterium | reverse complement strand
TCGGTCTTGAAGGATCGGTTACCGCGTTCTACGGCAACCCGCGCACGATAACGGGCACCGTGGAGTATCGTCTCCAGGAAAAGGCGAGCCACGCGGCGGACTTTCCGTTCGCCGCGCGGCAGTCTGACCTATAAACTGGCGTGTATGGCGACAACAAAAATCACGAGCGGGTACCGGGCCTATGTGCTGTTCATGCTGGTCGTCGTTTACACCTTCAATTTTATCGACCGGCAGATCATCGGAATCCTCGCGATCCCGATCAAGGAAGATCTCGGACTGACGGACACGCAGCTGGGTTTGATGGGCGGGCTTGCCTTCGCTTTGCTCTACACAACCCTGGCCATTCCCATAGCGATGGCTGCAGATCGCATGAGCCGAACCTGGATCATGACAGTGGCGTTGGTGGTTTGGAGTGGCATGACCGCCGTGTGCGGCATGGCGCAGAATTTCTGGCAGCTGTTCCTGGCTCGCGTCGGCGTTGGCATCGGCGAGGCAGGTGGAGTTGCACCAGCCTATTCCCTGATTTCCGATTTCTTCCCACCCAACCAAAGAGCGCGGGCGCTGAGTGTCTACTCTTTTGGAATTCCGATAGGCAGCGCGCTGGGCATTGTCTTTGGTGGCATTATCGCGACCCTGATAGACTGGCGTTTCGCGTTCCTGGTCGTCGGTGTGGCGGGCATCGTGGTGGCGCCAATCTTTCGGGCCACAGTTCGTGAGCCCGTCAGGGGCGCGTTTGATAAGCCGGGCGCGCAGTCGGGCGCTGCCAGCCTGACCGAGATCATGACGGTCCTGATGCGAAAGCCTGGTTTTTGGGGCTTGTCACTGGGTGCGTCATGCTCTTCGATGATGGGCTACGGTTTGTTCTTCTGGCTGCCTTCGTTTTTCGTGCGCAGCTACGAAATTACATTGCTCCATGCCTCGCTGGTTTACGGCGCTATTCTGCTGGTCGGCGGTCTCGCCGGCACCTGGCTGGGCGGGTCGCTGGCTGACCGCTTCGGCGAGACAAATCGCGCGGCGTACGCCCGCATACCGGCGTTTGCGTTCCTCGCCACCGTGCCGTTTTACCTGGTCGGTGTTCTGTCGCCGACGCTGACTATCTCCGTGCTGGTCATGATCGTACCGACAGCGCTTGGCCTGGCCTGGCTGGGCCCGGTTATTTCAGCGGTTCAGCACCTGGTGCCGCCAAACATGCGGGCCACGGCATCGGCCATATTCCTGTTTGTTAACAACCTGATTGGCATCGGTATCGGTACGTTCGCGATTGGTGCAATCTCGGATGGACTGCAGTCGCGTTTTGGTGAGGAGTCACTGCGCTACGCCATCCTGACGGGCACCACGTTCTACCTGATGGCCGCAATTATCTTTCTGCTCACCGCGCGGCGCCTGGAGCAGGACTGGGAAGGATAGCTGCCTGGCAAGATCGTCAGCGTCTTGCCGACGTGACGTTCACATAAACTTCGGTCAAGGGGTTCTGATAGGGCAATATTCGTGTCAACTGCGTGTGTCCGGGTATGATCAACACGAGTAATCGCGATTAGTTCACCAGGGAATAAGGCGCAATGAAATCAATACTGGAAAAGACACCGGTCGTGCCGGTTGTCGTAATCGAGGACGCGTCCACGGCTGTGTCAGTTGCCAGGGCACTGGTCGCTGGCGGGCTGCCAATCATCGAAGTGACAATGCGAACCGCGGCGGCGGTGGATGCCATTGCGGCAATTGCTGCGGAGGTTCCCGATGCCTATGTCGGTGCCGGCACCGTGCTTAGCGCGGAGCATGCAAGGACTGTCGTTGCAGCGGGTGCAAAATTCATCGTGTCGCCCGGCCTGCACGAGGACGTCGTCTCGACGGCGCGGGATTTATCAACACCCATTATCCCGGGAGTCGCAACTGCAACTGAGGCACAACGGGCATGGAATATGGGCCTGCGCATTCTCAAGTTTTTCCCGGCCGGACAGGCAGGTGGCCCCCCCATGATCAAGGCGCTCGCTTCGGTATTTCGCGACGTCGTCTTCATGCCGACCGGCGGTGTCACGACAGCCAATCTAAGAGACTATTTGCAGCTGCCGGCGGTATTGGCATGTGGTGGCAGCTGGTTGACGCCAGCCAAAGCGATAGCGGACGGCGACTACGATCAGATCACTGCTCTTGCCAGC
>JBATID010000295.1:0-1952 GCA_049667545.1 Woeseiaceae bacterium | reverse complement strand
GATGCCGTCGCCGACCATAACGATGCGCTCGCCGTTGCGTTGCGCAGTCTCGATGATTGCGAGCTTCTGCTGCGGGGAGCACGCGGCGTGGAATTCGTCAATGTCGAGCGTTGCCGCAACTCTCGCGACGGCGGCTTCCCGGTCTCCGCTAAGCAGTGCGAGGTGCAGGCCGCGCGCTTTTAGCGCCTGCAGCGTTGCGGCTGCGTCGGGTCGCAGTGTGTCTTCCACTTCAAACCATGCGACGGCGTGGTTATCGACGCTCAGAAATATCTGGGTCGTCGCATCGTCTTTGCCGACGATACCGGCACCGACAAAGGCAGCGCTACCCAAACGCCAGCAGCGGCCATCGATGTTGCCGCTGACACCTTGTCCGACCTCGACATGCTGTTCGTCGACCGCTGGTAATACGGCATCGAGTTTGAATGCCCGTGCGAGTGGGTGGGACGAGGCGGTCTCCAAAGCGGCCGCGACCAGGCGGCAGTCATATTCGGTGTAGTTGTTGTCCAGCACGACCAGTGCCGTGATTTTCGGTACGCCGCGCGTCAGTGTGCCCGTCTTGTCGAACATGAAACTGGTGGCGCGCGCCAGCGATTCGATGGCGTTGCCGTTGGTGACGAGCAGGTGCAGCTGTGACAGGCGGCTACCTGCAGCTGCGAATGCCGCCGGCGTTGCCAGCGCGAGCGCACACGGGCAGGTGACGACCAGCACCGACAGCGTCACTTCGAACGCGCGTTCCGGTGCGACCAGGTACCAGACGAACGCCACCACCGTGGCGACCAGCAGCAGTGCCACAACCAGGTAACTTGCAACCCTGTCGGCCAACGTGACAAAAGCCGGCCGTGCATAGCGGGCACGTTCACTTAAACGGCTGATCGTGCCCAAAGTGGTGTCGCTGCCCGTGCGGGTCACCTGCATCTCCAGGAGCCGATCCAGGTTGATGCTGCCGGCCGCAACCGGGTCGCCCGTCGATTTCTGCTGCGGAGCGGCTTCGCCGGTCAGTAACGCTTCGTCGACGCCGCTACTGCCCTTGACGATCAAGCCGTCGGCGGGAATGGCGTCGCCGGCCCGAATGAGAACGCGGTCTCCGGCGACCAGCTGGCTGACCGGCACGATCGTGCTGCCGTCTGCCGAAAGTCGCGTCGCGGTATTGGGCAGCAACGACGATAGTGCCACGGTGCGGTCGATGGAGCGATGCCGGGCGCGCATCTCCAGGAACCGACCCAGCGTCAGGAAGAACACGAACATCGTGACCGAATCGAACCAGACGGCAGGACCGTTGGTGATTGTCGCGTACACCGAGGCGACGAAAGCCGTGCCCACCGCGATCGAAACGGGCAGGTCCATACCGGGCTTGCGCGCACGCAGGCCGCGCCAGGCGCTGGCAAAAAATGGTCGCGCGGCGTACAGCACGACCGGTGTTGTAACCACCAGGCTGACGACGCGCAGGAAGCGTTGCATCTGCGCGTCGATGCCCTGGAAGTCGCCGGCGTAGAGGCCAACCGCGAACATCATCACCTGCATCATCCCGAGCGAGGCAACCAGCAGGCGTTTCAATGCGGTGCGTTGCTCCAGCAGTTCCGGCCGGGCCTCGCTGTCACTCGTCAGCGGCTGCGGCTCGTAGCCGATACTCGCCAGCGTGCCAAGAACATCAGAGAATGAATTTTCCGCCGGCTGCCAGCGCACGCGCAAGCGATGCGTCACCGGGTTCAACTCGGCGGCGGCGACGCCAGGCAGCCGCATCAGCGTCGATTCAATCAGCCAGCTGCACGCCGAACCAGAGACACCGCCAACGTAAAGCGTCGCTTCGATGTCGTCGCCGGTGCTTTCTGTGAATGCGGACAGCATGTCGGCAGTGTCGAAGACCTGCCATTCGGTGGCCTCTGCGGGTGGCCGGCCGACGCCCGGCTCCGGCGCTTCGCGCTGCGCGTAGTACTGGCTCATGCCGGCATCGC
>JBATID010000294.1:0-6319 GCA_049667545.1 Woeseiaceae bacterium | reverse complement strand
GAACGCGACACCGACTTTATCTTCGCCGTTCTCGGTGAGGAGTTTGGGCTGCTGGGCGCGCTGACATTGCTGACCCTGTACATATTCGTCATTGGCCGCGGACTGTATATCGCCGCGCAGGCTCACGATACTTATTCACGCCTGCTCGCAGGCTCCATCAGCCTGACCTTTCTCGTGTACGTCTTCGTTAATACGGCAATGGTCACCGGCCTGATCCCGGTTGTCGGCGTACCACTGCCGCTAGTCAGCTTCGGCGGTACCTCGATGGTGACGCTGATGGTGGGATTCGGTATTCTGATGGCGATTCATTCCCACAGGAAATTGCTACCGCACTAATGAATAATCGAATATTCGCAGTCGCCGCTGCTTTCCTGGTTGCCACCTCCTGTGCCCGCGCGGTCGATGATCTCGAACCCGTAGCCGTCAATGTCGAAACACCCCTCGTTGCCGCATTCATCGATGACATGGTGAGCAAGCACCAGTTTGAGCGGGACGCGCTCCGCGATGTGCTCGGCAAGGCGCAAATCAAAGCGTCGATTGTCCGCAAGATTTCGACACCCGCCGAACGCACGTTGACCTGGGGCGAATATCGCAAGATTTTTATTACGAAAGAGCGCATCAGGGCAGGCGCGACGTTCTGGCGCGAGAATCGCGAAATGCTCGAGCGCATCAGCGAGGAGACAGGCGTTACCGTAGAAATGATCGTCGGTATCATTGGCGTCGAAACGTACTTCGGTCGCATTACTGGTAATGACCGGGTGCTCGATGCGCTCGCCACGCTGGCTTTCGACTACCCGCCACGGGCGAAGTTTTTTCGCAATGAACTCGTACAATTCCTGGTGCTGGCACGGGAAGAAGGCATCGATCCCACTGTGCCCATGGGCTCCTATGCCGGTGCGATGGGTCGACCGCAGTTCATGCCATCGAGTTTTCGTGCCTACGCGGTCGACGCCTCCGGTGACGGAAAACGCGATATCTGGGATAACTGGGCGGACGTAGCCGGCAGCGTTGCCAACTATTTCGTCGCACACGGCTGGCGGCCGCGCGAGGCAGTCGTTGCGCAGGCGTCGCTGGGAGATCGCTGGAACAAACCGGCGCCGCCACCGAAAAATACACTCAAGGCCGCGGCAACCGTAGCGAGTCTGAGCCAGGCCGGAGTGCTCTTCGCGACAGACCTGTGTGCCGACAGTAAAGCAGAATTATTGAGTTACGAAGGTGCCGACGGTGCCGAGTACTGGGTCGGCTTCCACAACTTCTTCGTCATCACCAAATACAACCGCAGCGCGATGTACGCGCTCGCCGCTTACCAGCTCGGCGAAGCAATCGCGTCAGAAGTGCGTGCCGATGCCAGCTAGGCTGGCGTTACTCGCTGCGCTGCTGGTGCTTGGCGCCTGCGGTGGCAGCAGCATCAGGGGCGACGGGCCGCCGTCATCCGGCAGTATTCGCATCCCTGACCTGCCCGATGACCCGGTGCCGCGGCCGGAGCCGTTGAGTCGCTATGGAAACGGCCCGGATTATGAGGTCTTCGGCAAACGCTACACAGTGATGCCGACGAGTGCGAACTACCAGGAGCGCGGCGTCGCCTCATGGTACGGCAAAAAGTTTCACGGCAGGCTGACGTCCAATCGCGAACCCTACGACATGTACCAGATGACGGCCGCTCACAAATCCTTGCCGTTACCGACATACGTGCGCGTTCGCAACCTCAAGAACAACAGGAGTGTGATCGTGCGCGTCAATGACCGCGGGCCCTTCGCGCATAACCGTATCATTGACCTCTCGTATGCAGCAGCGATAAAGCTCGACATGATTCGCGACGGCACCAGCCTCGTGGAAGTTACTGCCATAAATTTTGACGAACCGGGTTTTGACGAACCGGGCAGCGATCGTCCGACGCGCCAGGCCGTGCCGCCAGACCCGCCGCCATCGGCTGTCGTCGCCAATGAAGCGCCTGCGCCGCAGGCCGCTCCTGCGGGCCAGGTGAACAACGCTCAGGAGAGCAGGATTTACGTCCAGGTCGGCGCCTTCGGCGACCGGGCCAACGCGGAACGTCGCCTCGCAATGCTGTGGTCTGCCGGCATCAACGATGCGTTTATCTATGAAGATCACACCGGCGATGCGGCCCTGCTGCGCGTACGGATCGGCCCTGTCAACGATGTGCTTCAGTATGACCTGCTGGTTAAAGAACTCGAAACGATCGGAATCACGGATCCCTATCTGTTTGTTGAATAGCTGCATGGCCCGTTGGCGCGTACAATACGCGGCCACCCAGTTCACCCCAATTTGTAGAGGTTTCATGTTGCAACGTCTGATTCTTGCGCTCGTGCCGCTTATTTTACTGCTGCCGGCATCGCCGCCGGCCGCCGCACCCATGCCAGCACCGGCCCCGCCGATTATTGGCGCCAAAAGTTACCTGGTCATCGACAGCCGCACGGGTGCCGAACTTGCCGCGCTGAACCCCGACAGCCCGCTGGCACCGGCCAGCCTGACGAAGATCATGACGACTTACGTCGTCTTCAACGCGCTCCAGCAGGGTCAGCTTGGTCTCGACGACGAGGTCACGGTCAGCGAAAAAGCCTGGCGCACCGAAGGCTCGCGCATGTTTATCGAGGTGGGAACCAAGGTCTCTGTCAAAGACCTGCTGATGGGCATGATCGTGCAGTCGGGCAACGATGCCAGCGTCGCGCTGGCAGAACGTGTCGCCGGAACGGAGGCCGTGTTCGCAGAAATGATGAACCAGCATGCTGCGAAGCTTGGCATGCGATCCAGTCAGTTCAAGAATGCCACCGGGCTGCCGGCAGAGGGCCACACGACGACAGCGCGTGATCTCGCTACGCTGGCACGCGCGATGATCGAGGAATTTCCGCAGTACTACGCGTGGCATGCGGAAAAGGAATTTACCTACAACAATATCCGACAGGACAATCGTAATTCGCTGTTGTGGCGTGACGATTCGGTGGATGGCCTGAAAACCGGCCATACGGAAGATGCCGGCTATTGTCTTGTAGCGTCGGCCAAGCGCGATGACATGCGCGTCATTTCAGTAGTACTCGGAACCTCGAGTGACAAAGCACGAACTGACGGCAGCCAGGCGCTGATCAATTACAGCTTTCGGTTTTTCGAGACGCGACTGCTTTTCAAGGACGGTGAAAAAGTCACGACAGCGAGAATCTGGAAGTCGGCCAACGAGAATACGGACCTCGGTGTAAATGAGGACCTGTATGTCACTGTGCGCCGCGGAGCTTACGAGCAGCTGGCGCCCACGATGAATATTCCGGCCGTGCTGCTTGCCCCGGTCAGCGCCGGGCAACCGCTCGCCGAACTCACGGTAAAACTGGGCGATGACATTTTGGTGACCGCACCGCTGGTGGCATTGGCAGCCAACCCGGCGGGCTCGCTCTGGCAGCGCACACGTGACAGCGTAAGCCTCTGGTTCGAGTAGCATGTCCCAGGAATCGGCGATTGAGTTCCCCTGCGAGTTCCCGATCAAAATGATGGGTCGCGACACGCCGGCCTTTCGGCAGACCATGCGCACGCTCGTCGAAGGACACGCAGGCGCCGTTGACGACAGCCGCGTGCAGTCGACCGTCAGCCGCAACGGCCGCTTCGTGTCGGTCACGATTACCATCACGGCGACCAGCCAGCAGCAGCTCGACGCTATCTACCACGACGTTTCCGCGCACGCTGACGTGCTGATGGCACTGTGACCCGCTCAGCCGGGCAAACAGCTGCTCAGCCTATTGTCGTCCGCAACCTCGGGCGTCAGGACTACATTCCCTTGTGGCGTTCGATGCAGCAGTTCACCGACGAGCGCACGGCAACCACGCCCGATGAAATCTGGTTTACCGAACACCCGCCGGTATTCACGCTGGGGCTGAATGCCAAACCCGAACATCTCCTCGCGCCGGGCGACATCCCGGTCGTGCAGATCGACCGCGGCGGCCAGGTGACCTTTCATGGTATTGGCCAGCTGATGATCTATCCGCTGCTGGACCTGCGGCGAGCAGCGATAGGCGTGCGCACGCTGGTCACCGCACTCGAGCAAAGCGTCGTCGACCTCGTGGCCGAATTCGGTATTGAGGCCGCCGCGCGCCCGGAAGCGCCGGGCGTCTACGTCAATGACGACAAACTGGCAAGCGTCGGTCTGCGCATACGCCGCGGCTGCAGCTATCACGGCATGGCGCTGAATGTTGACATTGCACTCGAGCCGTTTGCGCGGATAAACCCCTGCGGCTACGCAGGCCTGCAAATGACTGACCTCAAGCGCCTCGGTATCGGGCTTGACCTCGAGCAGGCCGCCGGGCGACTACTGCCCGGTTTGCTGCGGCATCTCGGACTCGACAATATTGAAGTTGTGCCTGCGAGCGCTGGCCGCACTACCGGTTAGCCGCTGCCAGGCGCTCGGGCGTACCGACGTCCATCCAGAGGCCTTTGTATACCTCTCCCGACAGCTGACCGGCATCCGCTGCTTCACGCAGCAACGGCGCCAGCGGAAATCGACCCGCCTCGCAACCGTCAAAAAACCCGGGGCGATAAACGGCCACACCGCTGAAAGTCAGTGACGGCTTTACGCCATTTCTGACCAGGCCGTCGACGAGGTCGAAGTCACCACACTGACGATAGTCGGGCGTGGGCACCATCACCAGGTGTCCCTGAACACCATCCGGCAGCACGATTTTCGGCAGCGGCATGTCCGTCAGGATGTCGGCATTGACGACCGCGAACGGTTTTTCGCCGAGCACTGGCAGTGCCTTGTGAATGCCGCCGCCCGTCTCGAGAATGTTCTCTCCCTCCGGACTGTAAACAACATCAAGACCGTAGCGCTTGCCGGAGCCAACGCGTCTCACGATCTCATCACCGAGCCAACCCAGGTTGATGACGACGGTGGCAACGCCGGCGGCACGGAGCATTTGCAAATGACGCTCGAGGAGGCTGCAGCCGTGTACCTCGATCAGCGCCTTGGGCAGCGTGTCGGTAAGCGGGCGCAGGCGCTCACCGCGCCCGGCTGCCAGCAGCATCGCTCTCATGTCTGCTCGCCGAATGCCGGTAACACCTGCCGCTCGATGTGGTCGACGACAAATCGCAGCTCCTCATAATCATCGCCAAGCTCCACGATGTACGACAGCGTGCGCGGAATGTCAGCGAGATACCGTGCCTTGCCGTCGCGATGATTGAGGCGCGCGAATATGCCGGCCGCTTTGAGGTGACGCTGCACGCCCATCAACTCGAAGTAGCGACGAAACTGGCGCTCATCGACGCGGGTGCGTATCGCCGCGTCCAGCTGCGCGTAGTACTCAAGCGCCCACTGCCTGACCTGTGCTGCCGGCCAGCGCACGTAACAGTCCTTCAGCAGCGACACGAGGTCGTAGGTAAGCGGCCCCTCAACGGCATCCTGAAAGTCGAGGATGCCGGGGTTATTGCACTCAGTTCGCATCAGGTTTCTTGAATGATAATCACGATGCACGAAAACCTGGGGCTGATGCAGTGCATTGTCGACCAGCTCATCGCAAAGCGATTGCCAGTTGCGCTCGTCCTCTGCGGTGAATGCCATACCGACGTGCAGCTCGCAGAGCCAGTCATGAAACAGGGACAGCTCGAAGCGCAACAGTTTCTCGTCGTACGGCGGCAGCAAGGCCTGGAGCGCCGCACCACGTTGCTGTATCGCCAGCAGCGCCATCATGGCGTCGCCATAGAGCGTGTCTTTGACGGCCGGTTGTTGCTCAAGTTCGTCGAGATAAGCGCGCGTGCCCAGATCTGTGAGGAGCAGGAAACCCGCGTCCAGATCAGCTTCCAGCACGCGTGGCGCGTTTATTTGCATCGTTTCGAGAAAGCCGGCAACGCGAATGAACGGCAGGGAGTCTTCCTGTTCCGGCGGAGCATCCATGATGATGAAGCTGTCGGTCGCGGTCGCGACGCGAAAATATCGGCGAAAGCTGGCATCGGCAGAAGCGACCGCAGGCTCGCACCCGGCGATCGCATCGATACCGCTCATCCAGTCGCGCAAGGCCGCCAGCCGGGCATCGCCCGCGGCGTTCAGAGTGGTAATGCCCGTTCTCCGTAACGCATTGAAGCACCTCGAAAACTATGCGAAGGTAACAAATACTATCGCCGGATAACATCCCGGGTTCCTTGGGCTTTGGCCGCAACCTGACCGACCACCGACTTGTCCTCCAAATCACTGATTGTTGCTACTTGCCTGCTGGCCGCGCTTCCCGTGCACGGCGCGGAGACCCGCGCCTGTCACACAACCCTCGCGGAGCCGCTCGCGGTTGACGGCGCGGTGCCGGCCGCGGCAGCCTATCCCGGCGCTATCGTACTC
>JBATID010000293.1:0-5733 GCA_049667545.1 Woeseiaceae bacterium | reverse complement strand
ATTGCGGGCATCAACATGGCGCCAGCTTCGCGTCAATCGACGACCGGCTCCGGTGGCCTGATGACGATGGACCGCCCGGGCAACAACTACAAGAACCTGACCTGGGGCGGGCGAGCGCTCCGCAACTTCTCGACAACCACGATAACCGGGACAACCGCCGGACTCAGCGCACCAGTTGCCGTGCGTGATACAGGCGTGACCCTGTTCGGCTCCGGCAGCCTGAGCGACACGTCGCACCTCAAGTATTACCTGGGCGTCTATGACGGCATACAGGCCGGCAGCAACGACAAGCTGCGCATGACGGCGCGCGCCCAATGGAACTTCGGCGATGCCGAGGCGGGCTACTACAACACGTCGACTTACCTCGGCAAAAAGAAGACGCTGGCTTTCGGCGTTTCCTATGACGTGCAGGACCAGGTCCTCCCGGGCTCTGGCTCAGGCAGCTTCGCCGACTACTCGTACTACAGCGTCGACGCGTTCGCAGACTGGCCGATGGGTGAAGGCACGCTGACGGCCGAGGCCGCGTTCTCCAATCTCGACCTAGACGGCGCAGCACCCAATGCAGAAGGCGACGGCTTCTACGTGCAGGCCGGCTACTACCAGAACCAGTGGCAGCCTTGGATCGCCTACGAGACCTGGGATTCGGACGCTACCGGTCTTGCTGCTGGGACGGGCAGTTACGATGCCTACCGTATCGGCGTCTCGTATTTCTTCAAGGGCCACAACGCCAACGTGAAGGCCGGCTTCGAGAGCCTCGACTCCGACGTACCGATCAGCGGCAGTGACGACTCTTCAAACGCGTTCATTCTCGGCTTCTACATTACTTATTGATCAATACGATCGATGTAACCGACCCCCGTCAGCGATTGGCGGGGGTCGCTTTCGCTTTACGTGCAGGCGGTAAACGATGTTGACCCTATCTATTCACCCGGGGCGCATGCGCCGCGGGAGGCAACCCGCGGCGGCGCTTTGCCTGGCCATCTTGCTCGCCCTGATGCCGCTTGCGTTGGCCGATGTCACGCCCGACGACCCCTTGGTCGCCGACGTCGTGCGCATGCTGGATGCAGGCATCGAGTCGAACCTGATCGTAAGCTGGCTGAAGACCGGCGACAGACGTCCCGCAGCAATGAGTGCGGATGCACTCATCACATTAAGTCAGGCCAAGGCTTCAACCGAACTCATCGAATTCCTGCTGTCGATGGCGCCGCGCACTGTACCCGTTGCACAAGTGCCAGCATTGACGCCGGAACCAGTGGCTATAGACCCGGAACCAGTGCCGGTAGACAAAGACTGCTGCCTTGTCGATTTCTCGGTCGAATACCGTGCGACCGAAGACAAAGAAGGCGAAGAATTCGAGCACCCCGGGCGCGACCTTTATCTTTATATTGATGGACAATTCCTGGCACGCCTCGAATCTCAAAGCAACATCATAAACAGTAGCGCCGTGAGGTTTAAGTCACCAATAGCGCCGGGCGAACATATGCTGCGGCTAACACGGCAGCTGCACACGCGAAAACGAAGCAAAACGGGTGACGATGGCTGGGACCACGAAACAACGGTCAGCCCGAGCATTATCAGATTCCGCGTCGAGCCCGATGCACAGTGGCAGTTGGAACTGCGCTGGATTCAGAGCGAGTTTTCAACCCAGCGCCCGCTAAGCTGGCGCTGGCTGAGGAATGGCGCCGAAGTTACCGGCGAGAAGAAGATCGGTGAATTCCGTGAGCGCTGGCCGTTTTTGTGCGAAGACGTTGCCATTAGTGGCGACAGCGGTGCTATTGCCGGTTGGCGGGCACGCGATCGGCAAAAAGGCTGCGTTGACTGGCGGTCCTTGTGGCCGGCTGACGTCCAGACGACCCGCGCGACGGTACTGGACGAACTTCGTCTTTCAGACTTCGCGCCGCCATTGCGCTGACGCGGAAGCTCTTCGCTAGACCGCTTGCTCGGCGGCCGCATCGGATTTATCCGCAGCCTCCGCTGCAACCGGCCGCCAGCGCTTCAGGTCCTCGAGAATGACCGCGACAGCCGGCGTAACGAAAATCACCATGAAACCGGAAATCACGATGCCAAACCCGAGGCTGACGCCCATCGGAATCAGGAACTGTGCCTGCGGGCTCGTCTCGAACAGTAACGGTGCGAGGCCGAGCGCCGTTGTCAGCGTCGTCAGGACAATCGGGCGAAAACGGCGCGCAGCCGCCGCGGTAGCCGCTTCAATGGGCCCCAGGCCCTCTTCGCGCCGCCGGTTGTAAAGATCGACCAGCACCACCGAGGCATTCACCGCCACACCTGCCAAAGCGACGATGCCGAAAATCGATATGAATGACAACGGGTATCCCAATACGAGGTGACCGAGTATTGCTCCCGCCACGCCCAGCGGGATCGAGATCAGGATGGCGAGTGGCTGCAGGTAAGAATGCAGCTGCGTTGCGACCATGGCGTAAATGACCAGCAGCACAATCACAAACGCGCTGCCTATTTCTGCAAGATCTTCATTTTGCTCACGTGCCGACCCCGCTTGCACCCAGCGCAATCCCGGATACGCCTGTTCCAGCTCCGGCAGCAGCTGGCCCACGACCGTCTGGTTGGCAATACTGGGTGTTGATATGGCCTCATCCACATTGGCGCTGACCGTGACGACGCGGCGACCGTCAATACGCTCGATCGACGAATAGGCACGACTTTCTTCGACGCGTGCGACGGTCAGCAAGGGGGCGCTGCCACCGCCCGGCAAGCGCACGCGAAAATCGTTGAGCGACTCGAGCCGCGCGCGAGTCGCCTCCGGGTACCGCACGTAGACGCGTATCTCTTCGCGGCCGCGCTGAATTCGCTGCACCTCTTCGCCAAAAAAGCCCCGCCGCACCTGCACGGCAACGTCCGCCGGGCGCAGTCCCGCGGCGCGCCCGGCAGCCGTCAGCTCAAAGACAAGCTGCCGTTTGCCGAGGTCAAAACTGTCCTCGATCTGGTCCAGCCCGTTAATACGCCCGAGCTCTACCTTCATCGTGTCGGCGGCAAGAACGAGCTGGTCCTCGTCTTCGTGCGCCAGCTCGAACTCGACATCCTGGCCAAAACGCGCAACGCTCGAAGTGAAGGCAACTCGCTCGGCGCCTTCGATGCTGCCTGTTGCCAACCTCCAACGACGCTCAATCTCGGCAGCCGGCATTCGCCGCTCACCGAATGCCGTCAGCTCGATGCGGACCTGGCCGATGTTCTCCGCAGACGAGAACCCGGCCTGGGCGCCCGGACCAACACCAACTGAGCCGCTGCCACCGCTTGTCGCCGTCACCGTCACGTACAGCTCTTCACCGGTAGCCTCACGTACGGCATCGGCGACCTCGATTGCGGCTGCCGTAAGTTGCTGCACAGCGGCGTCCGTGCGCTCGAACGGGGTACCCTCCGGCATCGTCACAGACGCCGAGATATTGTTGCCCTCGATAACCGGGAAAAAAATGAACCGCACCTGGCCGTTCTGCAGCAGACCAACGCAAAGGATGAAGAAAGCAAGTGCCGCGGCCAAAGTTGCGTATCGCCAGCGCACCGCGAATGCCACGCTCGGCGCAATCAGGTTATCGCGAACGGCTGACACGAACCCGGCGACGCGCCCCTGGATCGCAGCGATCAGGCCACGAGACCAGGTGCCGCCGTGACTGAGATGCGCCGGCAGAATGTAGAAGGACTCGAGCATTGAAATCAGCAGTACGCTGATTACGACGATCGGTATGGCACGCGTGATATCGCCAAAGGTGCCGCCGGTCACGAGCAGCGGCGCAAACGCCGCCACCGACGTCAGGACACCCACTGTGACCGGCGCCATCACACCATGGGCGCCGCGGTTGGCCGCGACAACCCCCGTATAACCGTGCTGGCGTTCGGCGTCGATATTTTCACCGATGACAATAGCATCGTCGACAACGAGGCCAAGCACGATGATCAGGCCGAAGAGCGAGATCATCGTAATGGTGACACCAAGCGCACCAAACAGCATGAACCCGCCCATGAACGCCGTCACGATACCCGCACTGACCCAGACCGCCAGCTTCATATCCAGCATCAATACAAGAAAGGTAAACACCAGCGCGAATCCAAATAGCCCGTTCCTGAGCAGCAGATTCACGCGTTCCCGCAGTAGTTTGGTCTCGTCGCGAAACTCAACCAGCCGAACTCCGGGTGGCGGCGTGTAGTTGGCAAGCAGTGCGTCAACGGCAGCTTTGACCTTGAGCACGTCTTCGGCCTCTGCGCGTTTGACATCGATGAACACCGCGGGCTCACCGTTATACAGATTGATGAGTTGTTCACGAACAAAGCCGTCGCGCACCTCGGCAACATCGGCAAGCGTGACGACCGAGCCGTCAGGAAGTGTGCGCACGACGATCGACTCGAACTCCGCGCCGGTTTGCCTTTTCTCGTTCGTGCGCAGCAGAATTTCGCCCGAATCGGAGACGATCGAGCCGCCGGCCAGGTCAAGCGAGGACTGCCGTACTGCATTGGCCACGTCATTGAAAGTCAGGTTATAGCGCCGCAGCGTTACTTCGCTGATTTCTATTGAAATCTCGTAATCACGATCGCCGCTGAGCGATACGAGCGAGACGCCCGGCTGCGTCAGGAGATCGCGTTCGATGCGCTCTGCCACACGCCGCAACGCGAGCGCGCCAACATCCCCTACGACCGCCAACGTCACCACGCCACCGGTCGGTTTGGGTGCCACGACGACGGGTTTCTCGGCGTTCTCGGGCGGAAAATCGCTGAGCCGATCGACCGCTGACTCCACATCGTCTTTAACGAGCTGCCGATTCGCGAAGTCATTGGTCTCGATGGTCACAATGCCGACATTTTCTGCGGCTGTGGATAACACGCGTTTCACGCCATCGATGCCGAGCACGGCTTCTTCGACACGACGTGTGATGCTCTCTTCAACTTCGGCAGGCGTTGCACCCGGAAACGGCACCGTGACGATGACCGTGCCTGGCGATATCGTCGGGAAAACCTGCGCCTGCATTCTGGTCGCGGTGATCACGCCACCGACGAGCAGAACGACCATCAGGAGATTGGCTGCGACGGGGTTCTGAATGAACCACAGAACAGGTCCACTCTTTACATCATGATGCGGTCCGGTCATTGTCGTTTCAGTCGGTTCGGTTCTTTGCGGCTGCCACGTCGCCGGTTGTGCGGCCGGTGACCGGCAGACCATCGCGAGCGTTGGCCGGCGGCACTATGACCACGCCATCGGCGTCATCGAAAACCCTGACAACCGCCAGCTCCGCCTCCCGACCGATCACGTCTACCGTGCGCGACGCGAGACGGCCATCGGCAACAACCCAGAGCTGATCGCGAGACGTCATCGCCGCCGCTGGCAAGCGATAGGCGTTCGGCGCGTCCGCGCCATCGATCTGCACTTCAACAAATTCGCCGACGGTCAGTGCTGCCGGGTTGTCCGTTGCCACGAAAAGTGTGCCAAGCCGGGTGCGCTCATCGAGCGCGGCCGCAACGCGCAGCAGCCGGCCGGGTATCGCCGTGGCGGTCACGTCCGGAGGAATGACGGAGACCGTCTGGCCGTCCAGCGGACCAATAAGCTTGCGCTCCTCTGCGGAGACCGGCACCGCGATTTCAACACTTGCCACCGAAAACATCGTGCCTACGGCGGCGCTGCCATTAACCACCTGGCCGACGTCCAGCCGCGTATCAAGAATACGCGCATCGAATGGGGCTCTTATCGTCGTGCGATCCAGCGACAGCTGCGCG
>JBATID010000292.1:0-2056 GCA_049667545.1 Woeseiaceae bacterium | reverse complement strand
CGGGTGGGTTGTCCACCGCGCTCCTTACCGCGAGCATCGCGGGTTCGTGCGTCGGCTCCAGACTGTGATCAGGGCACGGCGGGACAGGTAGCCGAATCCATAGCCGAGCTGGCAGTCCGATAAAAATACGTGACGAGGAAGGAGCACGCGAGGCGTGTTCGGCTACCTGTCCCGCCGTGCCCTGATGGTTGGCTGTATCCTCACCGGAAGACCCCACATAAACACCCTGGCGAGTTTCCGCAATTAGCGACTGAAGGTCAGTACGCCGTCCTCCAGCTCGCCACTGTCGGCCCATTTGCGCTCAAGCCGGTAATCCTGCGGGTTCGTCCAGGGTGCATGGTCGCCCTGCTTCGGCAGGTCGCCCATGGCGCGCTGCAGATAGCCGGATGAGAAGCCCGTCACCCACGGCCGCTTCGGCATATCGATTTCATGGTCTCGCAGCACTGGCTGACAACGTCGCGCGCCGGTCGCGTCCATGTGATTGATCACTCTGCAGGCGAAATCGGCAATGAGATCAGCGCGCAGGGTCCACGATGCGTTGATGTAGCCGAAGGTGGAGATCACGTTTGGCACGCCCGCACTCATGAATCCGCGATAGGTAAACGTATCGGGCATGTGAACTGGCTGACCATCCACGACAAAGCTGACGTCGCCGAGGACACGAAGCTCGAGGCCCGTAGCCGTCACTATGATGTCAGCGTCGAGCGTCTCACCGGATTGCAGCATGATGCCGTGCTCGGTGAAGCAATCGATTTGAGCGGTGACAACGGACGCTTTGCCGGAACGGATGGCAGCAAACAGATCGTTATTCGGCACGAGGCATAGCCGCTCCTCCCAGGGATTGTACGTCGGCGTAAAATGCGTTTCGACGTCGTAGTCCTTACCCACCTCCTTGCGAACCCACTGCAGCAGCTTGCGCTTTACGCGATCCGGATGCTTGCGGCTCTGGCGAAAAGTCCATTGTTGAAATTCGATGTTCTTCCAGCGCGTAATTGCATAGGCCACTTTTTCAGGCAGCAGCTTGCGCAGAATGTTCGCAATGATGTCGGTATCCGGCATGGACACAACATACGTCGGCGAGCGCTGCAGCATGGTCACATGATCCGCTTGTTTCGCGAGCGCGGGCAGCAGCGTCATTGCCGTCGCGCCGGAACCTATGACGACGATTTTCCGGCCGCGGTAATCGAGGTCCTGTGGCCAGTGCTGCGGATGAACAAGCGTGCCTTTAAAGCGCTCGCGGCCGGCGAAATGCGGCGTGTATCCACGGTCGTAGCGATAATACCCGGCGCACATCAGCAAGAAGTTGCAACGGATTTTCACGGTAGCGCCGGTGACAGTTTGCCGTGCTGCGACTTCCCATGTCGCATCGTCACTGGACCACGATGCACTGATCACCTGGTGGCCAAAGCGAATGTGCCGATTCAGGTCGTGTTCTTCCGCCGTCTCCTTCACGTAGTCGAGAATAGCCGGTCCGTCGGCGATGGCTTTGGAGTGTAACCACGGTTTGAAGCGGTAACCAAGGGTGTGCATGTCGCTGTCCGAGCGAATGCCGGGATAACGAAACAAGTCCCAGGTTCCGCCGACGGCGTCACGACCTTCCAGAACCAGGAAGGTCTTTCGCGGGCACTGCTCCCTGAGATGGCACGCGGAGCCGATGCCGGAGAGCCCCGCGCCGACGATCAGGACATCAAAGAATTCGCTGTCGACCATACTATGCGTATTATGCACTGCGTAACTTCGAACGTCAGATTAACGCCGACCTGCATGACTGAATCCGCTGAAAAAGACATTGGCTTGCTGCGCCGCGCGCTGGGCGTGTTCGCTTACAGTCGACGCGCTCTGGAACTCGTCTGGACGACCAGTCGCGCGCTGACGTTGACGCTCGCCGTGCTGACAATCCTGGCTGGCATACTGCCGGCGGCGATCGCTTACGTCGGCAAACTCATTGTCGACGCCGTGGTCGCCGCAATGAACTCGCCGGACCCCGATACGCAGGGAGTATTGATGTTAATCCTGCTTGAAGCCGGGATCGTGATCGCCGTCGCCGCGTGCCAGC
>JBATID010000291.1:0-2402 GCA_049667545.1 Woeseiaceae bacterium | reverse complement strand
TCGAGCGCGAAGCAGGGTCGTACGGATCTTCGCGACGTGGACCTCGTGACGATCGATGGCGCCGATGCGCGCGACTTCGATGACGCCGTCTTTTGCGAGAAATCCGGCGACGGTTGGCGCTTGCTGGTAGCCATCGCTGATGTGTCGCACTACGTCAGCGTCGGCTCGGCGCTTGACAAGGAAGCGACGGTTCGCGGTACCTCCGTGTATTTTCCGGACCGGGTCGTACCCATGCTCCCCGAGGTCCTCTCCAACGGCCTGTGCTCGTTGAACCCGAAAGTCGATCGGCTGTGCATGGTCTGTGAAATGCGCGTCGACAGCGACGGTGAGGTCACTCGCTCCGAGTTCTACGAAGCGGTGATGCGCTCCAAAGCGAGACTGACGTACAGCGAGGTTGCGGCGTTCCTCGAGGGCAAGTCGAACAAGTCGGTACCGCAACCGCTGCAAGCCTCGATTCGTGAGCTGCAGAAGCTCTACAAAGTGTTTGCCGGTGCGCGCGGACGCCGCGGCGCCATCGAGATTGACCTGCCGCAAACCAAGTTCAAACTCAATAAAGACGGCGAGATCGATCGCATCGAGGTGGTGCCGCGCAACGACGCACATCGCCTGATCGAGGAGTGCATGATCGCGGCCAACGTGCAGGCGGCCAATTTCCTGAAACACCACCGCATTCCTGGCCTGTACCGGGTGCACGCAAAGCCCGACCCGGATCGTTTCAACGACCTGCGGCTGTACCTGGTGTCGTTGGGTCTCAAAGTGTCGCATCCCGATCACGTCGAGCCGCGGCATTTTACTGAGCTGATTCGACAAACGTCGGACCGTCCGGATGCCGCTGCCATCATGATGGCGATGCTCCGTTCTTTGACGCATGCCGAGTACTCGCCGACGAACGTCGGCCACTTCGGCCTGGCGCTGCAGTCCTACGCGCATTTCACCTCGCCGATACGACGTTACCCGGACCTGCTGGTCCATCGCGCCATTCGTCACATCGTGCGTGGCGGTAAAGCCGGTAAGTACGACTATTCACCGAAGGAAATGGAGCGCCTCGGCGCGATCACCTCCGGGCATGAAAAACGCGCGGAGGAGGCCACCCGCGACGTCGAAGCCTGGCTCAAGTGCCAGTACATGGAACAGCATCTCGGCGACGAGTTCGCGGGCGTCATCACCGGCGTTACCAACTTCGGCGTGTTCGTGCAGATCACCGAGCTGCTCGTCGACGGTCTCGTCCATGTGACCAGCCTCGCCAACGACTACTACAAGTACGACGCCGGCTCGCAGCGATTGATTGGCGAGCGCACGGGTAAAACGTTCAGCTTAGGCGAGTCAATGCGGGTGAAAGTGCAGCGCGTTGATATGGACACACGTCGCATCGACTTCCGGCCGGTGGAAAAACGCAGCGCGTGAGCAAGTCGAATTACATCAGCGGCCTGCGTGCTGTCGAGCAACTGATATCGACGCGTGCTGACGAGATTCGCCAAATCTACGCCGAGTACCAGACGGCCAATCCGCGCGTGCAGGCGGTGATCGATGCGGCGCGTCATGCCGGTATCGAGATCCAGCCGGCGAACCGGGCCCGGCTGACGCAGATCAGCGGCGAGGCGCGCCCCCAGGGGATTGTCGCCGAGATTCGGCGCAGCACGTTACTGGACGAGGCCGCTCTGCGCAGCCTGGTCGAGGAGCGGCTGCAGGAGGGCAAACCGTTGCTGTTACTGGTGCTGGACGGCGTGCAGGACCCGCACAACCTGGGTGCCTGCATGCGCACGGCCGACGCGGCCGGCGTCGATGCGGTCGTGGTGCCACGTCATGGTGCGGCGAGCCTGGGACCGACGGTGAGCAAGGTGGCGGCGGGGGCCGCCGAGCAGCTGCCGTTCGCGCAGGTTGCCAACCTGCGGCGCGTCCTGAGCTGGCTGACAGATTACGGGGTGCGCTGCATCGGCACCAGCGACAAAGCCGACAGCAGCCTCTATGGTGCTGATTTGACCGGGTCCATCGCGCTGGTCATGGGCCGTGAGCACACCGGGCTGGGTAAAGGGATCGCCAGCCGGTGTGAGCTGCTGGTCAGCCTGCCAATGCAGGGCGTGGTCTCAAGCCTGAACGTCTCCGTGGCGACCGGCATTTGCCTGTACGAGATTGTCCGCCAGCGGGGCTGACCCACGCGGGGCAGACCCTTGAAATAACGGGATTTCCGGCTTGCGTCAGTCCCATTCCTTGGGTAGCATGCGCCTCCCCGTCAAAACGGCGGGGATTTCACCTCTTGCCACACCGGGGTTGCCGGGTGGCTGTAATCCGTAAGGGGATACAATGAGACACTACGAGATCGTGTTTCTGGTTCATCCGGACCAGAGCGAGCAGGTTCCTGCCATGGTAGAACGCTACCAGAGCATGGTGACCGAATCCGGCGG
>JBATID010000290.1:0-1886 GCA_049667545.1 Woeseiaceae bacterium | reverse complement strand
ATCCCCAGCCGGCAACAGGCAATGGCAGGCACGGGAGAGGATCCCGGCGCAGTCATCGCGTCGATGGCCGCACGGGTGGAAGCGAGCGGTGCAGACTTTATCGTGATGCCCTGCAATGCCGCGCACGCCTGGCAGCCGGATATCCTGAAGGCGATAACAATTCCGTTCCTGAGCATCGTCGAGGAGTCCGTCGCTGCGGCGCGGGAGGCGGGCGATGGGGCGGTCGGGTTACTGACAACGCCCGGTTGTTTTGCAGCCGGTGTTTATCAGCGCGCGCTGGCCAGCCACGAAGCGGTGTTGCCGACGACAGAAGAGCTGGCCGAAACGCTGACGTTTGTCGATCGCGTCAAGGCCGGCGACAAGTCCGAGGCCGTGTCTGCAGGATTAAGAGCCCTGGCAGGCCGGCTCCTTGCCAGGGGCGCATCGACGATTATTGCCGCATGCACTGAAATCCCGCTCGTGCTCAATCAATCCATGTTTGAAGTGCCGTTTGTCTCCTCGACGGACGTGCTCGCGATCAAGACCGTCAAGCTGGCGCTGGGCCAGGAGCCCTTGCCCGTACAATAAGGAAAACACGATGAAGTTGTCAGAATTCCCGCGCGTGCCACTCGCGCACCTGCCGACGCCGCTCGAACACCTGCCACGCCTGAGCGACGCGTTGCGAGGGCCGCAAATCTACGTCAAGCGTGACGACTGCACCGGGCTTGCAACCGGTGGCAACAAGACGCGCAAGCTCGAGTACTCCATGGGGGAGGCGCTCGCGCGCGGTGCGGATACGGTCATCACAGTCGGGGCCGTGCAGTCCAATCATGTGCGCCAGACGGCCGCTGCTGCCTGCAAGCTGGGCCTCAAATGCGAAGTCCTGCTCGAGCACCGCGTTGCGGACCCGAGCGAGTTGTATCGCAACTCGGGCAACGTGTTGCTCGATCGCATCTTCGGCGCCAACCTGCGCGAGTACCCGCAGGGGACGGACTTCGATGCTGCGATGGCCACTGTTGCGCAGGAGGTGAAAGCGGCCGGCGGCATTCCATACATTATTCCCGGTGGCGCGTCGAACCCGGTAGGCGCATTAGGCTATGTCGGCTGCGGCCTCGAACTGTTGCGGCAATTCAAGGAGCGAAAACTACAGGTCGATCATATTGTGACAGCTACCGGTAGTGCCGGCACGCATGCGGGCCTCGCTGTCGGTATTCGCGGCGGCGGCAGCAACCTGCCGATTCTGGGTATCGGTGTAAACGCGCCGCAGGATGTGCAGGAAGAGCGGGTTTACAAACTGGCGTGCGAGACGGCGGATCTTGTTGGCGCCCCGGGCGTCGTGTCGCGGGGGGATATTTTCGCGGACTGCAATTACATCGGTCCCGGCTACGGTGTACCGACGGACTCCATGAATGAGGCCGTGCTGATGCTCGCGCGATTCGAAGGGCTGCTATTTGACCCGGTCTACAGCGGCAAAGCTCTTGCAGGAATGATCGATTACATTCGCCAGGGTCGCTTCTCGACATCGGACACGATCGTGTTCCTGCACACGGGAGGTGCGGCCGGATTGTTCGCCTACGCGGACACACTGAATCTCGACGCCGACGTGACACCTGTGCCGTGAGTGTCAAGGTTGCACTGATGCGCGGCATCAACGTTGGCGGTAAGAACATACTGCCGATGCGAGACTTGCGGGAGATTCTCGGCGAACTCGGGTGCGAAAGCGTTGCGACCTATATCCAAAGTGGCAACGTCGTCTTTAGAAGTAAACGGAAAAGTGACGGGCTTGCCAGGAGTATTTCCAAGGCAATTGAAAGACGCTTTGGATTTGCGCCCTTCGTTCTTGTACTGTCCGCCGGCACATTCGACGGCATTGCCAGCGCTAACCCTTACGTGGCGAAAGCGGCCGA
>JBATID010000289.1:0-23012 GCA_049667545.1 Woeseiaceae bacterium | reverse complement strand
GGCCGCGTAGAATCGGTCACTGTCCTGGCCGCTGGTGAGCAACCGCCGACCACCGCCACGGCGCTGCTGGGCGACATGCGGCTGCTCGTACCCATGCAGGGGCTGATCGATGTCGACGCCGAGCGCGCGCGTCTCGACAAGCAGGTGACGAAGGTCCGCGCTGAGCTCGGCCGCGCCCAGGGCAAACTCGGCAATCAAAAATTTGTGAACAATGCGCCGCCTGCTGTAGTCGAACAGGAGCGTCAGCGCGTTGCAGAATTTGAGAAGACGATCACGCAGCTCGCAGAACAGCTCGAAAAGCTCGACGAACTGGCCTGAAAACAGCCTGGTTTTTGAGTACTGCATCACACTCTCATGGGCAGAGCAGTGCAATGCGGCGGGCGCTGGGCGACCATGACCGATCGATGCCGCTGTTTTTTACACCCAAGCTATTCATAAACCCAGGATCAAACGATGCCGCGCGGAAACACGCTAGAAACCCTGCACAAGAACCGAGACGCACAGCAGGACGTCTTGAAACGTGCGCGCGAGGGGCTTGCTCGCATCATCCTCGGCAAGGATGAGCAAATCACGCTGGCGCTGGCCTGCCTGCTCGCCCGCGGTCACCTGCTGATCGAAGATCTTCCCGGCCTGGGCAAAACCATGCTTGCGCAAGCGCTTGCCCGCGTCCTGGGCTTAAGTTTCAGCCGTATTCAATTCACGAGCGACCTGTTGCCGGCCGATATCATCGGCGTTTCGGTGTTCCGGCAGACGAGCGGAGAATTCGAGTTTCAGCCCGGCCCGGTATTTGCGCAATTGATTCTCGCTGACGAAGTCAATCGAGCAACGCCGAAAGCGCAGAGCGCCTTGCTGGAAGCGATGGAGGAGCAGCAGGTTTCCGTCGACGGCAATACCCGGCGTTTGCCGGAACCGTTCTTTGTGGTCGCAACGCAAAACCCGGGCGATCAGATCGGCACATTCCCGCTGCCCGAATCGCAGCTCGACCGATTCCTGATGCGCATCGAGATCGGCTACCCGAATGAGGCCAGCGAGCGCGAGCTGCTGGCCGGCGACGATCGCCGCGCAATGCTCGGCGACATTGAAAGCGTATGTGGCCCTGACACCCTCATGGAACTGCAGCGCGCCGTCCGCGAAGTGACCATCAGTGATGCCCTGATTGACTACATCCAGGCACTCGTCAGGCACACACGCGAATCCGCAGACATAGACATCGGCTTGTCGCCGCGCGGCGCGCAGGCACTGGTCGCAGCCGCACGCGCGCATGCGTTTGTCGAAAACCACGCCGGCGCTTATCCGGACGACGTGCAAGCCGTGTTTACGGCGATTGCGGGCCATCGACTTAAACCCGCCGGCAGTACCCGGTTCCGTAGCCCAGCAGAGCTTTGCCAGCATGTCCTCGATACCGTGGCCATTCCCTGATCCGCGCAATCTCCTAAGCGCATTCAGAAACCGCGCCAGCACCCGGGTGCAGCGTTGGGCGCGCAAGCGCCAGGGCCGCGATCCGTCGACAACGCGACTCGGGCCGGGGCGCGTCTACATACTGCCAACGGGCGTCGGCCTGGTGTTCGGGATCATGGCGTTTGCCATGCTGCTCGGCTCGATGAACTACAACAATAACCTCTCTTTTCTGTTGACCTTCCTGCTGGCCGGAATCGGCCTGGTTGCGATGCACCAGTGTCAGCGAAACCTCGTCGGGCTCGAGCTGACGTTTGCCGGCGCCGAGCCGGTTTATGCCGGCCAGGCGATGCGTTTTCGTATCGCGGTCACGAATTCTGCGAAAAGCGCCCGCTACGGCATCCGCCTGCAGCATGACACCATCACCAGCGAGGCAATGGACCTCGCCGCTGGCGAGAGCAAAGTGTTCACGCTGGTGATCCCGACGGACCGGCGCGGCTGGATAAGGCTGCAACGTTTTGGCATACGCACCCTGTTTCCTTTCGAATTGTTCCGCTCCTGGGCCTGGCTGCACATGGACATTGCCGGACTGGTCTATCCACGACCGGCCGAGCATGCGCCCGAACCACCGCCGACGATGGTGGCGCACGGCCACCGCCAGCACGACGCACGCGGCGAGGAAGACTTCGCCGGGCTGCGCCGCTACCAGGCGGGCGACTCGCCGCGACACGTCGCCTGGAAAGCGTATGCCCGCAGCGGTCAGCTCTTGTCCAAGCAGTTTGCCGGTGCCGATACGAGCAGCCAGTGGTTCGATTTCGATGACCTGAGCGAGACCAACATCGAACAGCGCCTGTCGATTCTTACGCGCTGGATCGTGGCTACCGACCGCACGCTGGCCGACTATGGGCTGCGTATTCCCGGTGCGGAATTCGAGCCCGCCCACGGCGAGGCGCACCGCCGCGCCTGCCTCGAGGCGCTGGCCCTGTTCGCGACTGGTGACGACTAATGGCCGCGGCGCGCGGCACTGACGGATCGCTGCTGTCGAGTCTGCCCTGGACGCTTGGCGCATTGTCGCTGTCGTTCCTGCCGCACCTGCCGTATTTACCCATCTGGATAACGGCCGCCTTTTTCGGTTGTGCGAGCTGGCGCTACATCATTGAGAGACGCCGGCGGCCGCTGCCTTCGCGCTGGTTCCGGGCGGCACTCGCGCTGGGCTGTTTCCTCGGCGTCCTCGCGACTTACTCGTCAATCAGCGGTGTCGGACCCGGATCCGCATTGCTTGCGGTGATGGCTTCCCTGAAGCTCCTCGAGACCCGCAAACGTCGCGATCAGTTCGTATTGCTGTTCATCGCGATTTTCATGGTCATGTCGTCATTGCTGCGCGAGCAGTTTTTGTGGTCCCTGCCCTACCTGCTCGTGGCGATGACCGTGATCATGACCGCGTGGCTCAGGATGTCTGCCGGCAACAGCGAAACACCGAAACAGAGCTTTGCAACCGGCGGGCGACTGCTCCTGTACGCGGCGCCACTGGCCGTTGCCATGTGGGTATTCTTCCCGCGCATTCCCACGCCGTTCTGGGCCGTTCCCATTGACACCAGCCAGGCCTCATCCGGCCTGAGCGACACGATGAGTCCAGGCGATATTACGTCCCTGTCGATGTCCAGCGAGGTCGCCTTTCGCGTAACGTTCGATGGCACTGTCCCGCCAGCACGGGATCGTTACTGGCGCGGGCTGGTACTTACACGCTTCAACGGTCGCACGTGGACGGCCCGCGAGCCGAGCATCAGTGGCGCCGCCATCCAGCAAATCAGTTTTGCCGGAGAGCCAATCAGTTACGAAGTCACCCTGGAGCCGACGCGGCAGCAATGGGTCTTCGCGCTCGATATGCCTGTTAACTGGTCACTGGCACAGACATTCATGGGTCCACAGCAACAGCTGGCACGGTCCATTCCGATCGATCAGAGAGTAATCTACCGCGCAGTCTCATACAGCGACTATGCCGTAGAAACCGAACTGCAGGCACCATTCATAAACTGGTACTCGAGCCTGCCGGAGAACACGAACCCGCGCACGCTGGAACTGGCGCGCACGATGCGAGCCGCAGCGCGCGACGAGGCCGGCTACATTGATGCCGTGCTTGCAATGTTCAACGAGCAGGAATTCTTTTACACCTTGGAGCCGCCGCCGCTGGGCAGCAACCCGGTCGACCGGTTCCTGTTCGACACGCGCCGCGGTTTTTGTGAACACTATGCCTCCGCTTTCTCGGTACTCATGCGCAGCGCCGGCATTCCGACGCGTATCGTGCTCGGTTACCACGGCGGCGAAATCAATCCGCTGGGCGGACATTTGATCGTGCGCCAGTCAGATGCCCATGCCTGGACTGAAGTCTGGCTCGACGGTGTCGGCTGGCGTCGCGTTGACCCGACGGCGGCCGTGGCGCCGGACCGCATCGACTATGGTGCAAGCGACGCTGCGTTCGAAGGTCTCGGGGCGGCCTGGGGCCTGGCAGCGCCGTCTGCGTTACTGCACAAACTGTCGCTGACCGTTGATGCCGTGAGTGCCAAATGGAACGACTGGATACTCGGGTACGGGCCCGATACGCAAAATCGTTTCATGGAATGGCTCGGCATGCAGAATCCTGACTGGCAGAAGATGCTGCTAACCCTGGTTGCCGCCATTGCCGGTCTCATCATGGCAATCAGCGGGTTGCTGATGTTGCGCTACCGCGTGCCGCAGAAGGACGAGGCTGCCCGGCTGTACGCACGATTTGTGAAAAAGACCGGGCTCACACCGGGCGTGGGCGAGACGCCGCTGCGCTTTGCCGAACGCGCCGAGCAGGCCAGCACGTTGCCACCACCCACGATCGAAGCTATCACGAACGCTTATCTCGATGCGCGCTATGGCCCGACATCCGGCGCGGCATTTGCGCGACTCAAGACCGCCGTTTCCGCTATTGCGTAGATGCGACGGTCGGCTCCACGCGCACCAGTCCAAGCAGCAGGCCACCTACCAGGAATAGCGGCATCAATGTCAGCAGGACCCATTTCGGATCGTCGGAGAGCGTCGCCGCCACGGCAACCATGGCCGGACCCAGCACGTGCGCGAACTTCGTCACCATGTTGTAAAAGCCAAAGAACTCACCCGGCTGATCCGGCGGAATCAACGATGCATACAAGGACCGGCTCAAACCCTGTACGCCACCCTGCACCGTGCCGATTATCATCGCCATGATGTAAAACTGGCGCACATCCTGCATGACCATTGCCCACGCAGACATGGCGGTATAGACCAACAGCGCAAAGTAAATGCCGGATCGCGGTCCGAAGCGGTGCGCAGCGAGACCATAAAGGAAGGTCGCAGGAAACCCGATGAAGTTAGTGATGAGCAGGGCCATGACCAGATCCTTGTCTGCAAAGCCCAGTCGCTGCCCATAATTTACCGCCATGAAGATGACGGTAAAAACACCACCAAGGTACAACCAGTACGCGCTCAGAAAAATGACGATGTTGCGGTACTGCCCCACTTTTTGCATCGTCGCCCGCAGCTCGGCGTACGCCGCGCGAATCGTGCCGCTGCTCACTTCAAGCGGGCTGTGGTGTTCCGGCACGAAAAACACCAGCGGCAACAAGAACAACAACCACCAGATGCCGACTGACACAAAGGCGAAACTGAATACGTCTTCGGTGTTGGCAAAGCCGAACGTCGCGGGCGACGACAACATCCACAGGTGCAGCGCCAGGAGCACCGCGCCGCCCAGGTAGCCCAGCGAAAACCCGAGCGAGGATACGAAACTGAAGTAGCGCGGTGGACACACGTCGATCAGCAACGAGTCGTAGAACACGGTCGAGCTGTAGTAGCCAACCGATGCGATCATGTAGACGAACAGCGCGAGTTGCCATTGACCCTGGCCAATCAGGCCCAGTGCTGCGGTCATCGATGCGCCGATGAGGGCGAGCACCAGCAGGAAACGTTTTCTGTAGCCGCCGGTATCGGCAATCGTGCCGAATATCGGCGCCGTGATGCAGACAATGACGCTCGCCGCGGAAGTTACCCAGCCCAGTCTGGCCGTCACCGCCGAGCCATCATCGCCGACGCTCCAGAAGTTTCCCAGGACCAGGGGGAACAGCACGGCGAGCACGCTGAGCGCGAAGGCAGAATTAGCCCAGTCGTAAAGCGCCCAGCCAATAACCTTCTTGTTAAGAATCGCGGAATACGGCAATACGCAGTCTCAGCTTCCTGGCGCGGGCAATCAATGCTCCCGTGTCTCGCGAAACGCAATGTCCGGCCAGCGCTCTTCAGTCAGGTTCAGATTGACCCGGGTAGGAGCAATGTAGACCAGACTGTTGCCGTGATCCAGCGCCAGGTTGTCGTGTGCCTTCTTTTCGAACTCCTGCAGCATCTTCTCGTCGTCGCATTCGACCCAGCGCGCCGTCGCGACGTTGATCGCTTCAAACTGGCATTCGACGTTGTACTCATCGCGCAGGCGATGGGCAACCACATCGAATTGCAGCAGGCCCACGGCACCGAGAATCAGGTCGTTGTTACGGAAAGGCTTGTAAAGCTGCGTCGCGCCCTCTTCGCACAATTGCGCCAGGCCTTTTTGCAGCGCTTTCAGACGCAGCGGGTCCTTGAGTACCGCGCGTCTGAATATTTCGGGCGCGAAATTAGGTATCCCTGCAAAGCGAAGTTCTTCGCCCTGCGAAAAACTGTCGCCGATATTGATTGTGCCGTGATTGTGAATGCCGATGATGTCGCCGGCGTAGGCCGTTTCCGCGTGCTGACGATCCGCCGCCATGAAAGTGATGGCGTCCGGGATCTTCATTTCCTTGCCCGAGCGCACATGCAGGACGCGGGCGCCTTTTCGGTATTCGCCGGAACAGACCCGCATGAAGGCGATCCGGTCGCGGTGGCCCGGGTCCATGTTTGCCTGGATCTTGAAAACGAAGCCCGACAGGGTGTCCTCGGTCGGACTGACAATACGCTGCTCGCTTTCCCGCGGCAGTGGCGCCGGCGCGTGTGCAACAAACTCGTCCAGCAGTTCCTTGACGCCAAAATTCGCGATTGCCGAGCCGAAAAATACCGGTGTCTGCCTGGCCGCCAGGTAGTCCGGCAAAGACAGCGCCGGACACGCCCCCTTCACCAGCTCGATTTCGTCGCGAAAATCATCGGCAGCGTCGCCGAGGACCTCGGTCGCTGCATCAGACTGCAGTCCGTCAATCATTCTTATTTCAGCAGCTTTCTGGCGTCCGACACGGTCGTAGAGATAAATCTTGTCCTGCAGCAAGTGATAAACGCCACGCAGCGACCGGCCCATGCCTATCGGCCAGGTAATCGGCGAGCACTGGATCTTCAGCACGGACTCAATTTCGTCGAGCAGATCGATCGGTTCCTGGCCGTCGCGATCGAGTTTGTTGATGAAAGTCATGATCGGCGTATCGCGCAGGCGACAGACCTCCATGAGCTTGATAGTGCGTTGCTCGACGCCTTTTGCGCAGTCGATGACCATTAGCGCGGAATCGACCGCGGTCAACGTGCGATACGTATCTTCCGAGAAATCCTCGTGACCGGGGGTGTCGAGGAGATTGATGACATGCCCGCTGTACGGAAACTGCATCACTGACGAGGTGACCGAGATGCCGCGCTGCTGCTCCAGCGCCATCCAGTCCGACGTCGCGTGCCGAGTGGCTTTGCGGCCTTTGACGGTGCCCGCCAGCTGGATGGCTCCGCCGTACAGCAACAGCTTCTCAGTCAGCGTGGTCTTGCCCGCATCCGGGTGCGAAATAATCGCAAAGGTGCGGCGCCGGCTGACTTGTTTTTTGATGTTGGACATGGGATTTGACCGGGATCAGTCGCTGCTCTTCGAAGGCGCCGCAGTCTAGCCGACTCACTGCCGTAGCGAAACCACGCCGTCAGCGATCGACGGCAAGCTTCTTAACGAGTACCGCCGCATCCTCGCGACCCGAGTTCGCCTTGTAGTAGGCCGGACGATTCGCCACCAGGCGAAATCCCTTCTTGCGATAAAGCGCGAGCGCGGTCGTATTTGATGGGCGCACTTCCAGAAATATGTCCCGCACCGACGCCGAGCGCGCGCGAAACAACATCTCGTCAAGCAGGCGCGCGCCGTAACCCATCGAACGGAACTCGGGTTCGACACAAACATTCAGGATGTGCGCCTCTCCTGCTGCGATGGACAGTATCGCGTAACCCGCGACGCGCCCCTCGCGGATCAATACCATGCTCTGATAGCCGGCCAACAGGCAGTCACGAAAGACACCGTGACTCCAGGGAAACTCGTAGCTGCGGCGCTCGATATCAGAAACCGTAGCGAGATCTTCGTACTGCATGTCGCGAATGGTTGCCGGCTTATCGGCGAAGCGCACGTTCATGCGCTGGACTCCTTCGCCAGGCGTGCCGCAAGGCACAGGTCGCTCCATGCCTTCTTCTTCTGCGAGGGGCTGCGCAACAGATACGCCGGGTGATAGGTCACTACGAGCGGGATCTCACCGAGCGCATGCACCTTGCCTCGCATCCGTCCGACCGGATCGTTGCATCCAAGCAGGTTTTGCGCCGCAATTTTGCCCACGGCCAGTATGATTTTCGGTCGCACCAACGCAATCTGGCGTTCGAGGTAACCCCGGCAAGCCGCCGCTTCGTCGGGCTTCGGGTCGCGATTGTCCGGCGGCCGGCATTTCAGGATATTGGCGATAAAAACGCGGTCGCGGCTTTGTCCGATGGCCTGCAGCATCTGATCGAGCAGCTGGCCCGCCCGCCCGACGAACGGCTCGCCGCGGCGATCCTCTTCCGCGCCGGGCGCCTCGCCAATGATCAGCCAGTCCGCGTTGTGATTACCGACGCCGAATACCGTTTGCGTACGACTGGCCGAAAGCTCACAGCGCGTGCAGTTTGCGACGCACTGCTGCAATGCATCCCAGCCCAATTCGGTCGGCGCAACTTCCGCTTCGGGCGATGCAGTATCAGCCAGCTCGGCATCCTGCTGATCGCGGGGCAGCCAGACATCGATGCCCATCGCTCGCAAGTACGCGCGTCGCTGCTGTTCGGGTTGGAGCACTGCGAATCCTGTTCCTTAAGGCCAGCTGCCAGTTTGCCACGGCGTATCGTGGTTTTCACTGGCTGTCGGGCCTCAATGGCGCTGTACGCTGCCGAGAAGGTCGCTGCCAGCCAGCACCTTGTCGCCAGGCGCCACGCTGACCTTGCCGGTCACCGGCATGTAGACATCCGCATATTTCGCCAGGCGCAGATAGGCGCAGCGATGGCCCTGACCTATCCGCTGCCCGAAACCGACGAAAGAATGCGGTGCAATCCCGAAACGATAGCCTTGGAATTGCAGGACGACATCGTCGCCCTCGTCTGTTCTGATCCACAGGGCATTGGCCGGACAGTCACTATTCTCCGGCGCGTCTGCGCGCAGATCCATGACGGTGCCCTCGACCGGACTCCGGGCCGTGTAGGCGCCGAAACTGTCGATTTGAATACGGATGCGGTAAGTCTCGCCCGGCAGAAAGCACGCCTCGGTTTTCTCGACCGAGACCACCTCGCCGTCGGCAGGGCTGATAACACCGAGCGCAACTGCCTGCACCACTCGCCGCGGATCACGAAACAGCAGGAACAGGTAGACGAAGAGGATGGCGGGTAGCAGCGCAAGCCACGGCTCGGCAAACCGGAGTAAGGCGATGCCAAGCGCGGCAACCAGCGCCAGTGGCACCACGCCCTCATGGGCGACAAAAGGATTTCGGCGTCCGTACACGGAAAACAGCTCTCGACTCAGAAACATCGCGGACGATCCCTTTGTTTCGGGCTGGAGTCAATACAGTTAGAATGCGCGGCTCACAGACTTAAGGATAGAACTGCAATGCGTTTTTCGGAATTCGGGCTAACCACGCTCAAGGAAGTGCCGGCCGATGCAGAAATTGTCAGCCACCAGTTGATGCTGCGAGCGGGCCTGATTCGACGCCTTGCATCCGGCCTGTTCACGTGGATGCCGTTGGGCCTGCGCGTGCTGCGCAAGATCGAGAACGTGGTGCGCGAGGAAATGAACGCAGCCGGCGCGCTCGAACTCCTGATGCCGGCGGTGCAGCCGGCCGAACTGTGGCAGGAGTCGGATCGCTGGGATAAATACGGTCCATTACTGCTGCGGATGCAGGACCGCCATTCGCGGGAGTACTGTTTCGGTCCGACCCATGAGGAAGTGATTACCGATATCGCGCGCCGTGAACTACGCAGCTACAAGCAGCTGCCGGTCAATTTTTACCAGATTCAGACCAAGTTTCGTGACGAGATTCGACCGCGTTTTGGCGTCATGCGCTCGCGCGAATTCATCATGAAGGATGCTTATTCGTTCGACATTGACCAGGCGGGATTGCAGACGTCCTACGAGCGCATGCACGCCGCGTACACGGCGATCTTCGAGCGCCTGGGTCTCAAGTTCCGCGTCGTGGATGCCGATAGCGGCGAGATCGGCGGCAGCCGGTCGCAGGAGTTCCACGTGCTGGCTGATTCGGGCGAGGACGCCATCGCGTTCTGCGACAGCGACAACTACGCGTCCAACATCGAAACCGCAGCAACGTTGCCGCCCGCGGGCACACGACCTTCAGCTCTGCAGGAAATGGAGAAGATCCCAACGCCGGGCGTTGGCACCATTGAGGCGCTGACTGCCTCGCTCTCGATAAAGCCCGAACAGACGCTGAAAACCCTGGTTGTCGAAGGCACGGACGGGCCGGTCGCCCTGGTATTGCGCGGCGACCATGCGCTGAATATCGTCAAGGCACAAAAACTACCGGGCGTCGCCGCACCGCTGACGATGGCCAGTCCGGCGGCGATCCGCGACGTTAGCGGCTGCGTGCCTGGATTTGTGGGCCCGATCGGACTCGACATACCGGTCTATTTCGACCATGCGACGGCAACGATGAGCGACTTCGTCTGCGGCGCGAACGAGGTCGACCACCATTTCAAGGGCGTCAATTTTGACCGCGATATCGCAGTCACGAAAACCGTTGACCTGCGCAACGTTGTCGAAGGTGACCCGACGCCGGGTGGCAATGGCACCTTGCGTATTGCCCGTGGCATCGAGGTAGGTCATATCTTCCAGCTCGGCGACAAGTACAGCCTGGCCATGAACGCCACGGTGCAGGACCCCGACGGCAACAACCAGGCAATGATCATGGGTTGCTACGGCATCGGCATCACGCGCATTGTCGGCGCTGCCATTGAACAGAACCACGACGACAACGGCATCATCTGGCCGACACCGCTCGCACCCTTCGACGTGGTGCTCGTCGCTATCAACATGCATCGCTCAGAGATCGTTCGTGACGGTGCCGAGGCCCTGTACGCGGAGCTGACTCAGCAGGGCTACGAGGTGCTGTTCGATGACCGGGATGCCCGGCCGGGCGTCAAGTTCGCCGATGCCGAGCTGCTCGGAATCCCCCATCGGCTGGTCGTCAGCGAGCGCAACCTGGCCGCCGGCGAGCTCGAGTATCGCCACCGGCGCGACACGGAATCGCGTAATTTGAAACGTGAAGAAGCTCTCAACCTGCTGAAAGAAACAACTGTAAGCTAATGATTATAATTGGTTAATATTCTGCTTTATAATGGCCTAATGCGCTTGCTGAGTCGCCTCATCGTCACACTCCCTGTGCTCGTCTGCCTGGCGAGTGCTGCGGCGTGGGCGAATCCGGCACCCGACCCGGAACTTCGGGAGGTGCTCCGTGCAGCCGCCAGTGACACGACGAGTTTTGACGATCGTTTTGACGCCGAGGTCTGGTTGACCGACATGTCGCGGCGTTTGGAGCGACAACTCAAGGACCCGCAGGAACGCATCAAACTGCTGACGCTGGTCCACCTGGAGGCGTCCCGGGTCGATCTGCCGCCGGAACTGATCCTGGCCGTGATTGAAGTGGAAAGTAATTTCGACCGCTACGCGATCTCCGTCGCCGGCGCGCTGGGCCTGATGCAGATCATGCCATTCTGGCTCGACGAAATCGGTCGTCCGAATGACAACCTGCTGCACACCGACACCAATTTACGCTATGGCTGCACCATTCTGCGCTTTTACCTTGATAAGGAGAAAGGCGACCTGCGGCGCGCCCTTGGACGCTATAACGGCAGCCTGGGCAAGCGTAAGTACCCGAACAAGGTGATCGACAAGCTCAGTCGCAAGTGGTTTCAAGCCTGATCCAGGCTAGCCGACCCGAAAATCCGCCAGCTCCTGGTACGGCACGTCGGTCGCAGCAACCTGCGCCACCGCCGCCAGTGGCGGTCCCTTGTAGAGCCAATCCTGCAACTGCTGCAGTTTTTCACCGCTGCCACAGGCCAGCACCTCGACGTTGCCATTGTCGAGATTGACCGCGTGCCCGGTGATACCGAGGTCCAGCGCCACGCGGCGCGTACTGTCACGAAACCAGACGCCCTGCACCCGGCCACTCACGATGAAACGGCGTGCTTGCGGCAACGCGGAAGAACTTACGGTTTATCGCCCGGCGTCGGGTCGACGGCCTTTTCGGCGAACTTGAGTGCATCCAGCGCTTTCATTTTGGCCTGCTTGGCGTCAGAGCGCGCCTGCGAAAACTGCTGGTTATTGAGCTTTTCCTCAGCGCTCTTTAAGTAAAACTCGGCTGCCTTGAGGTGAATCGCGGCCAGCTCCTCGGCTCCCGCTTCCCTGGCGACGGCAATCGCCTGTCGAGCATCGCTCATTTCCTGAACCGGCGGCGCCGTCTCACAGCCGGACAGGAACATTGCTGCGGCAAGCAGCGCTCCCTGGAATAATGCTCTAAGTCGAGTTGAATACACGTTGGTTTTTTGTAGTTATTGGTAGCCAGGTAACGCTACCAACCGTACCTTATGTCGTCAAGCAGCGACAGTCCCACTGACGGGCACGTTGAGGCCTGATAAAGTGCGTCGCTCCGGCGGCTTTCAAGAACTCAAAGGACCTATGAACGTTACTATCTATCACAATCCGCGATGCTCGAAGTCACGGAAAACATTGGAGATTATCAAGGATTCCGGTGTTTCACCGCAGGTCGTGCTGTATCTCGAGGAAAAGCTCGGTGCTGCCGATATTCTCGATCTGGCAAGGCACCTGCACCTGCCCGTGGCCGCCTTGCTGCGGCGCGGTGAGGCGGTGTTCAAGGAGGCTGTAAATCTGCCAGATCTCAGCGATGCCGCCGCATTGGCCGCCTGGGTCGCGGCCAACCCGGTGGTCCTGCAGCGCCCGATCGTGGTCGACACTGCGACGGGCAATGCCGTTATCGGCAGGCCTCCTGAAAATGTTCATGAGTTGCTGAACTGATGGCTGACATCCTGGTTCTCTACGACAGTCGCAAAGGCGCGACGGAGGCGCTGGCGCGCGAGGTTTGCCGTGGCGTCGACTCCGTAGCGGGGATGGGCGCCCGGCTGCGGACGGTACCCCGGGTATCCGCTGTCAGCGAGGCGCTGGAGCCCGCCGTTCCGGAATCAGGGCCACCTTACGTGTCGCTGGATGATCTGGGCGAGTGTGCCGGCCTCGTACTGGGCAGCCCGACCTATTTCGGCAACATGTCTGCGTCGATGAAGTATTTCCTGGACAGCACGGTGAGCGTCTGGTTTGGCGGCGCGCTTAAGGACAAACCTGCTGGCGTCTTCACGTCTACGTCGTCGCTGCATGGCGGTCAGGAAACGACGCTGCTCAGCATGTCGGTGCCGCTCCTGCACCACGGCATGGTGCTGGTTGGCCTCCCCTACACGGAAGCCGCCTTGTCGACCACAACCACTGGCGGCACCCCTTACGGCGCCACACACGTTACGTGGAATCGCAAGCAGATCGAGCTGTCCGGTGACGAGAAGACGTTGGCAAGGCTGCTCGGCAAACGCGTCGCTACGATCGCAGCACGTCTCGCACAAACGGAATCGTAAGTCGCCGCTGCGCGCGCAGTGCTTCAAGATCCAGCTTGTCCAGCAGCTCGTAAAGACTGGCCATATCGCGGCGGCTGCGCTTGATCAGGTAGCGCGCCGACTCGTCGGGCAGATCCAGTCCGCGATGCGTTGCGCGTAATTGCAGCGCCGCTATACGTTGCTCATCGTCAAGCGGCTGCACACGAAATACCACCAGACGTGACAGTCGGCTGGCCAGATCGGCGAGCGCAATAGTGGTTTCGCGCGGGGCCGCACTGGCGGCCACCACCAGCTGCCCGCCGCCGTCGGTCAGCTGGTTACAAAGATCAAAGAGTGCGGCTTCCCAGGCCTCGTCGCCAAGTACGGCGTCGAGATCGTCAATACAGACGAGCTCGCGTCGCGCGAGCCCCTCGAGCACCGCCGGACCGGCATCGGCCAGCAGTGACAGCGGCACATAGACGGCACGGTCCACTGCTTTATCACACACTGCCTGCAGCAAGTGTGTCTTGCCGGTGGCTGGCGCTCCCCAGAGCCAGCAGCCGTGGTCGGATTCCCGGTCGGCCAATGCACCGAGCGTTGCCACCAACGCCTCGTTACCCGCCGCGAGGAAACTTTCGAAGACGGCATGATCGGCAAGTCTGATTGGCAGGACCAGCTGGCTCATTCGGGCACTTTTTCAGCCTCGATTTCAGCCTGTACCTCAGCCTCGACCTCAGGATGTTCCTTCAGATAACGGTGATAGGCGAAGCGCACGAGCACTGACAGAACAGCAGCTGCGGGCAACGCCAGCAAAATACCAAAGAAGCCGAACAACTGGCCGCCGGCGGCTACGGCAAAAATCACGATGACAGGATGCAGGCCGATTCGATCACCAACCAGTTTGGGCGTCAGTATTGAACCTTCAATCAGTTGCGCCAGCGTAAACGTCGTAACGACACCGACCAGCGACCACAGCGGATTGGGTTCCAGCGAAACGGTCATGCCAGCCAGCGCAATGCCGAAAACGAAACCCAGGTACGGCACAAAGCTTACCAGCCCGGCGACTACGCCGATCGCGATCGCGAACTTGAGACCAACAAGAGTCAGGCCCAGCGAATAGATCACCGCCAGTGCCGCCATCACCAGGAGCTGACCGCGCAGGAAGGCACCGAGCACCTCATCCGTTTCACGCGCCAGCTGAAAGACCGTTTCGCGCTGGCTCTCGGGCACGACAGCGCCGGCATGCAGCAGGATGTAATCCCAATCGCGCAGCAGATAGAACGTCAGAATGGGTATGAGAAACAGACTCAAGACAGCGGCTACCAGTGCGCCACCTGACTTGCCCACCGACATCAGTACCTTGCCGCTCCAGCTGCCAAAAAGTTCGCTGTAGTTTGCAAGAAACGCCGCGATACCGACATCTTCACCCGCTTCGACCTGAAACCAGCCCAGCACCGTCGGCAGCCAGACCTGTTCGACCTTGCGCGCGATCTCGGGCAGGGCGTCAAACAGCGCGCTGACCTGGGTCTTGATGAGCGGCCCGACCAGCAAGATCAGCAAGGCCAGCACTACGAAGGTAATCAGGAAAACGGCTGCGACTGCCAGCGTGCGCGGCAGTTTCAACCTCTCGAGTCGATCGGCCAGCGGATCACCGACATAGGCCAGCAGTGCCGCAGCAACAAAAGGCGTGAGCACAGGTGCCAGCAAGTACAGAAGCCAGCCTGTTACCGTAATGGCGATCAACCAGTTCAATCGCAAGTCAGTCTGCATCGTTAAAACCTCGCGCCCGCTCGTTTCGACCAGGTCCACACGTAGTCGATCCCGCTGATGACGACGGTAATGAGTATTGCAGCGCCCAGTACCGTAATCGCAATCTCATCCGGCCAACCGAAAGCGGCCCTGCTCAGAACGAACAGCAGGAACAGCAACTCGAACAAGGTGTTCAGTTTGCTGACGGTCGTCGGCTCACCTCGCAGTGGTTCGACCAGAACGTTGTACGCTGCCGCACCGCCGATAATAATCACGTCGCGGGCGATGACAATCGTCGCGAGCCAGACCGGTGCGAGTTGCATATACGCAAGCGTAATGAACAGGCCATTGACCAGCAGCTTGTCAGCAACGGGATCAAGCAGCGCGCCCAGGCGAGTGTGCCATTGAAATCGTTTCGCGAGATAGCCGTCAACGCCATCAGAAAATCCAGCGACAACAAACAAAGCCAGAGCGATGGCAAAATCGTCACGAACGATAAGCATCAGAATAGGCGCAACAAGTATGATGCGCAGAAACGAGATCGCGTTTGGTAACCAGCTCAAGGACATTCAGGCGATCTCAGCGGCCGTAGTAAAACTCAAGCGAGACTTCGTCCGTTCTGTCGCCGAACTGTTGCGCCACTTCCTGCTCGACCAGTCCGCTGAACTGCAACGCACGCCGCAGTCGCTCCGCCCCACCGCGCACGTTAACCTGAACCGTAACGCGGTCGCCGCTGACCTCCTTGATCCGGTACTCCTCGATAACGCTGACATTATCCAGTATCCGGCTGAGATTTCCGTATGCATCAACTGACACGATGCCGGCAACCCGCATCGCCACGGAAACCAGTGGCGCGTTTCCACCAACCGTGAGCTCCGCCGCCAGCAGGTCCGCAATCTGGTTGACGACTTGCTCGGGCGAGCCATTCCAGCGCCGCGCATCGCCGCTGAAGTAATAATTCCAGCTTTCGCGACCGCCGCCGGCTGCCTGGATACGGCCAATCAATATCGAATCGGCGTCGTAGCGTCTTGAAGCAGCGATAACCGCCTCGTCAAATCCACCCCAGATGTCACTGAACGTCACATTCTGGATGTCTCTTGCATCCATTAATGGAAATACCAGTGGCAATCCGCGGCGCTCGGCGACCTTCAGAACGCGCTCGCGCAGCAACGCATGTCGATTGATCGAACGCGCGTCACGCTGTTCGTTATCCGGATCGTCGGCCGCCACAATCTCGCGACGGCCCTGCCCCCAGTCCACGGCGAGCCAGACCACGGTAAGTGGCCGCTCGGCACCCCACACCGCCTGTCCAGCCTCGCGCAACGTCCGCTCGATAGCCGCACCATCAAAAGACACCCACATCGTGTTTGCGGAACCCTGTCGAAACTGCACGACGTACCTGCTGGAGTCGGGAAACAGCTGGTTAATGGACGCTGCGTCGCCGCCCAGACCAGACCCGGCAACGCGCAGCAGGATTTCACTCAGTGCAAGGTCATAGGCACGTTCCCGTCCATTCCGCGCGTCGCTATCAAATGCCACTTCGGCCGTGTACAGCGTGGGCACCTCTACCGCACGCGCCAACGGCGTGCCGGTGATAGCAAGAACAGTAACAAGGACAGCCAAAGACAAGGCTTGTTGCCACGTGGCGTGGCGGTCTATTGATGGATCATTTAACAACGGTGGTTTCCCCGTGCGGACCTAGGCACTATTATATCGACCTGCCAGAGTATGCCACTCCAAAATGACCAATAAACCACTAACTTACAAAGATGCCGGCGTCGACATCGACGCAGGCAACGAACTCGTTGAGAGAATCAAGCCGCTGGTCAGGCGTACGCATCGCCCGGAAGTGCTGGCCGGGCTCGGCGGCTTCGGCGGCCTGTTCGCCCTGGCGCCGGAGCGCTACGAGGAGCCGGTACTCGTCTCGGGCACAGATGGCGTTGGCACCAAGCTGATGCTGGCACAGCAACTGGGGCAGCACGACACTATCGGTATCGACCTGGTGGCAATGTGTGTCAATGACGTACTCGTGCAGGGTGCCGAACCCCTGTTTTTTCTCGATTATTTCGCCTGCGGCAAGCTCGACACCGACGTTGCTGCCGCCGTGGTCAGCGGCATTGCCGAGGGCTGCGTCCAGGCCGGCGCGGCGCTGATTGGCGGTGAAACAGCCGAAATGCCCGACATGTACGATCCCGGTGACTACGATCTTGCCGGGTTTTGCGTGGGTGCTGTTGAGCGCAGCGAAATGATAGACGGCAGCAGCATTCAGGCTGGTGATGCGCTACTCGCACTGCGCTCCAGCGGACCGCATTCCAATGGCTATTCCCTGATTCGCAAAGTGCTGGAGCGCGCGGGTGACGCGCTCATCGAGAATGAACCCGCAGCGACGCGACTGCTCGCACCCACCAGAATTTATGTGCGCTCCATACTGTCAACGCTGCAGCATTTCGAACTAAAAGGGCTCGCGCACATTACCGGCGGCGGCATCACCGAAAACGTACCGCGCATGTTGCACGGCGGCCTGGATGCCGAAGTCGAGACCGACAGCTGGCAGCAAGGCCCGGTGTTCGACTTCCTGCAAAAGCACGGCGGTATCGAAACCGCTGAAATGCGCCGCACGTTCAACTGCGGCGTTGGCATGGTCGTCGTTGTCGACGCCGTGCACGCCGACGCCGCCCTGCAGGCACTCAAGGACCTGGGCGAGGATGCGTGGCGCATCGGACGCATTATCGCCGCAGCCGACGAGGGTCCTGGAAAAGTACGCTACCGCTGATGCCCCGTTGCAACACCGCAATCCTGATCTCCGGATCCGGCACCAATCTGCAGGCATTTATCGATCGGGTTGCCGATGGCAGTTTGAAACTCGATCTCTCCGTCGTGCTCAGTAACCGCCCCGCTGCGTTTGGCCTGACGCGCGCTGAGCAAGCAGGTATCAGCACCGCCTGCATTGAACACCAGCGCTTCCAGGACCGCGTCAGCTTCGACCGGGCTGTCATCGCGGAACTCGACCGCTACGCGCCCGACCTGATAATTCTCGCCGGCTTCATGCGCATACTGAGCCCTGAATTTGTCGCGCACTATGCGGGCAGGATACTCAACATCCACCCGGCGCTGCTGCCGGCGTATCCCGGACTGCACACTCACCAGCGGGTACTCGATGCCGGCGACAAGTGGCATGGCAGCACCGTGCATTTCGTTACCGAAGAACTCGATGGCGGCCCGCGTATTCTGCAAGGGCGGCTGCCGGTGCTGGCAGCGGAGTCGGCGGCGGAGCTCGAGGCTCGCGTGCAGACGATCGAGCACCGGATTTACCCGGAAGCCGCGGGCTGGGTCGGCGCAGGGCGCGTCGAATTTCGGGACGGCTGCACCTGGATCGACAATCGGCGTGCCGACGAGCCGATTATTCACACATTTGACGATTCCGGCACGCGGCTGCAATAGCGCTTTATGCTTTCGGCAGCGTCACGCCCCTCTGCCCCTGGTACTTGCCGCCTCTGTCCTTGTAAGACGTTTCACACGGCTCGTCGGATTCCAGAAACAGCATCTGCGCGACGCCCTCATTCGCGTAGATTTTTGCCGGCAGCGGTGTCGTGTTGGAAAACTCGAGCGTTACGTGCCCTTCCCACTCGGGTTCCAGCGGGGTGACGTTAACGATGATGCCGCAGCGCGCGTAGGTTGACTTGCCAAGGCAAATAGTCAGGACAGTGCGCGGTATTCGAAAGAACTCAACGGTGCGCGCCAGCACGAACGAGTTCGGCGGAATGACGCAGACGTCACTTTTGAGGTCGACGAAGCTGGTGGCATCGAACGCCTTGGGATCGACGATAGCGGAATTGATATTGGTGAAGATCTTGAATTCGTCGGCGCACCGCACGTCGTATCCGTAACTTGAAGTTCCGTAGCTGACAATACGTCCCTTTTCGTTTTCGCGAACCTGTCCCGGCTCAAACGGCTCAATCATGCCGTGCGCATCGGCCATGCGCCGGATCCATCGATCAGACTTGATGCTCACTAGCTGGACTCGACGACGATGTTGCCAAACTTCGAACTGTGGTCGGCGCGCTCCGCCGCCTGCGCCGCCCCAACCTGCCACGCCGCCGCGCGAAATGCCTGCGCGACAGTCGAATCTGGTGCGGCGATAACGGTTGGCCGCCCGGCGTCGGTTTGTTCGCGGATTTGCGTGTCGAGCGGCAGCTGGCCGAGAAGACGCACGTCGAAATCCTCGATCATTTTCGCCGCCCCGCCGCTGCCGAAAATCGCATCTTCATGCCCGCAGGCCGAACACACGTGCGTGCTCATGTTCTCGATGACCCCCAACACCGGGATCGATACCTTGCGGAACATCGCAAGCCCCTTCCGCGCATCGAGGGTCGCAATATTCTGCGGCGTGGTGACAATCACGGAGCCGGACACAGGAATTTTCTGCGCCAGTGTCAGCTGAATATCACCGGTGCCGGGCGGCATATCGACGATGAGGTAATCCAGATCTTCCCAGCGCGTCTGATTGGCCAGCTGATCCAGCGCCGAGGTCACCATTGGCCCGCGCCAGACCATGGGCTGATCAGGATCCACCAGCGCGCCGATTGACATGATCTGTAAGCCGTGCGCACGCAGTGGCAGCATGGTCTTGCCGTCCTCGCTGACCGGCTGCTGGCCAACGATACCCATCATGTGGGGCTGGCTCGGGCCATAAATATCCGCATCCAGAATGCCCACGGCGGCACCTTCGGCCGCCAGGGCCAGTGCCAGGTTGGCCGACACCGTCGATTTGCCGACCCCGCCTTTCCCGGAAGCGACCGCAATAATGTTCTTGACCCCCGGAATCGGCTTCAGATTGCGCTGCACGGCATGCCTGACGATGTGCGTATTGAGTGCCAGCTCGACCTGTTCAGCACCGGTTTCCGCGCGGAGCGCGTCCCCCAACTCCTCCCTGACCCGCTCAAGCGCACTATTGCAGGGAAACCGGAGGTCAACCCGGGCGCGCACGACATTGCCATCGACACTCACATCGCGCACCGCCGCAACCTCGTGCAGCGGCCGCCCAACCAGTGATAATTCGATTGAATTTAGGAACTTGCTTGCGTTTGATTCTGTTGACACCGTCACACTTCGCACATAGGCATTAGGTAAAATTGAGACATTCCGACCGTGGTCGGGATTGGGGCGCACATTGTAACGGAGAGCCGCCAGGAACCAAGCGCGAATTGCGCATTCCATGCAACGGCGGGCCCCGATACACGTCACTTGTGACCGGTAGTGCGTAGGTTCCGATGTGGCATAATGCCACGTCGGTTTATTGACGTAATTGCGACCAGGCGTGCCGAGGGCACCAGTGGGCGCGCTATTTTGCTTGGGCATAAGCGAATACAAGATTTGGCGGTAAGACATTCTCAAGCACGTTCAGTTGCTGTCGCAGGAAGGCGGATCGGCCGCCTTGCTCTTGCCGCAGCGCATCGGCGTGCGCGCGAAACGGGGCGTCTGCCATGAACTTCCTGGCCTCATTTCGCGCCGATCAGTTTGTAACGCAGTTATTGGCCCAGGAAGATCCGGCGTCTCCCGCCGCCGAGAAACTGATCGAGAAACTGAAGAAAGCCGGCAACCGTGCCGTGCCGAAAGTCATCGATGCGATGGCCTTGTCAGACAAGACGCACCGCATGGCGCTGGTCGACATACTCTCCGATCTCATCAATGACAAGAACATCGATTTGTTCCGCGAAGGCCTGGCGGACGGCAATGAACGGGTTGTCTCGGGCACCGCTTTCGCGCTGTCCAGCAGTACCAACTACAACGCGAACAAGCTGCTGGATTTCTTCGACGATGCAGAGGTTTCCAAACCATCCCTGATCGAGATTTTACGCGTCCACAAACAGGACCTCAGCGTGCACGAACTGTTGCGCCGTGCCTACGAGTGCGAATCGCGGGAAAAGGCCGCACTGTTCAAGATCATCGAGGAAACGGTGAGGCCCGAAATGGTGCCCGATCTGGTCGCGCGGATGGGCGGCAAGGACCCGGCTGTGAAGGTGCACCTGATGCACTTGCTCACAAAGTTCGACAAGCCGGAAATCAACCATGCGCTGGAAATGCAGCTGTCGGACTCGAACAAGCTGGTGCGCAGCGCCGCTCTCTCCGCTCTGGCAAAGCGCGGCGGCAATATCAACGTCGAGAAGGTCGCGAAGCTGCTGACCGACCCCGATCTCGAAGTTCAGAACAAGGCCGTCGACGTACTCGTTAGTGCCAAGCATCCCGATACCATTAAATTTCTCGTTACCGCGCTCAAGGATGAATCCGAGTACTCGCGCCGCGCTGCGGTCGAAGTTCTCAATGAAATTGGCGATCAGGACTCCGTTAAAGACCTGCTCGGCGCCATCAAGGACGACGACTGGTGGGTGCGGTCGCGCGCCGGCGATGCGCTTGCCGAGATCGGGGGTCCGCGGGTGGTGGACTCGGTCCTGACACTGATCAACGACAAAGATGAAGATATTCGGCGCACGGCGATCGAAATTCTGAACTCAACCAAGGATCAGCGCGCTGTCGACCACCTGATCAAAGCCACTGACGACTCCGACTGGTGGGTGCGGGAACGCGCGGTCGATGCGTTATCGAAGATCGGCGATCCCAAAGCGCTGCCAAAACTCGAATCCATGCTGGGCAAAGACAGCCGTACCGACACGGTCGTGATTCGCGCAATTGCCGAGTTGGGCGGCCACAAGCACGTAACGATGATCCTGCCGATGCTGCAGAGTCCCGAGCGCGAAGTGCAGCTCGAGAGCATGAAGGCGCTGGCGAAGCTCGCCGACGATAAGCAGGCGGACACAATTCGCAAACTGCTGCTGAAGTTAAAGGAGTCGGGGGACGGAACCGTGATCAACGCTGCGGATAAGGCCTTGAAGGATCTCGCTGCGCGTTTCTCGGCAGCCGCAGCGGCGGTTCCGGAAACCGCGCTCCCGGAAAAAGCCAAGGCACATACCGAGACCCTGCTCATCGACAACGAAGACCTGGATGCACTGCTGCAGGCCCAGGCCGACGAAATTGCCGCGGCTGCCAAGCCGGCTGCTCCGCAAGCCCCCGCCGCCAGTGCAGGTCCGCCCGTCCTCGATATTGCCAAGCTCAACCCGGGCGATGTCATTGATGATCGCTACAAGTTCATAGAGAAGATCGGCAAGGGCGATTTCGGCACCGTGATATTGATGGAAGACGAGGTCGTCGACGAGCAGTTGATTCTTAAGTTCCTGAACGCGAACGTGTCAGCCGACGACGAAATGATGAAGCGTTTCGTGCACGAACTGCGTTATTCACGCAAGATCACGCACCCCAACATTATTCGCATTTACGACTTCCTAAGTGTGCAGGGGTGCTATGCGATTTCGATGGAATATTTCCCGTCGCACACACTCTCGGGCGAAATTCCAGACGGCAAACCCATGCCGTTTGAGAAGGTTGTGCGGTACTCCAAAGACATTGCTGCCGGCATGACGGTTGCGCACCAGGTCGGTGTCATCCACCGCGACCTGAAGCCGGCCAACATCCTGGTCAATGAGGAAGGACTGCTGAAAATAGTGGACTTCGGCGTCGCCGCAGCGGCCAGCAGCGGCGACACGCAGCTGACCAAAACCGGCTATGTGATAGGCTCGCCTAAATACATGGCACCCGAACAGATTCTCGGCAAAAAAGTCGATGAGACCGCCGATATCTACAGCGTTGGTGTCATCATGTATGAAATGGCGACCGGCGTACCGCCATACAGCAAGGGCGATCATATGTCGGTCATGTATCAACACGTGCAGGGTAAAGCCACGCATTGTCAGGAGATCAATCCTGCGATCAGCGACGAGTTCGCAGCGATTATCGACAAGGCCATGTCCGTGGACAAAACGAAGCGCTTCCAGAAGATGGAAGAACTGACTGCAGCGCTCGAACAGATAACAGTCTGAGAGTTTTATGGCACGTATTGATGCATTCCTGAAATTGGGACTCGCGCAAGGTTGCTCGGACGTACACCTTGC
>JBATID010000288.1:0-10046 GCA_049667545.1 Woeseiaceae bacterium | reverse complement strand
CCTGACCAATTCGGACGGCGAACGATTCATGGAGCGCTACGCACCGAACGCGAAGGACCTGGCGTCGCGCGACGTTGTCAGTCGCTCGATGACCATCGAAATCCGCGAGGGTCGTGGCGTAGGGCCGGAGAAAGATCATATTCACCTGCACCTGGAACACCTCGGTCCCGACGTCATCGACGAGCGCCTGCCGGGTATTGCCGAGACGGCGCGGATTTTTGCCGGCGTCGACGTCACGCGCGATCCGATCCCGGTCCTGCCGACCGTGCATTACAACATGGGCGGCATACCCGCCAACTACAACGGGCAGGTGCTGACCAAGAAGGACGGCGATCCGGAGTCGATCGTGCAAGGGCTCATGGCAATCGGTGAGGCGGCCTGCGTCTCCGTGCACGGCGCCAATCGACTCGGCTCTAATTCACTGCTCGACCTGGTGGTCTTCGGTCGTGCGGCCGCGCATTTTTGTGCAGCGGAAATGCGCCCCAATCAACGCCACAAAGCGCTGGCTGCGGATGCCGGACAAAACAGCGTTGCGCGTATTGATAGATTGCGCAATGCGAACGGCTCGCGACCGACCGCGGAGATTCGGCTGGAAATGCAAAAAGTCATGCAGGGGCATGCAGCCGTATTCCGCACCGGCGAGGTGTTGGACGAGGGTGTGCAGTTGCTCCGCAAAACCTACGCGAGTTTTGCCGATGTCGCCGTGACTGATCGGTCGCTCGTCTGGAATACCGACCTGATCGAGACCATGGAGCTGGAGAACCTGCTGTTGAATGCCGCAGCCACCATCGAATCGGCCGCGAATCGGCTCGAGAGTCGCGGCGCGCATGCGCGTGAGGACTACCCGGATCGTGATGACGAAAACTGGATGAAGCATACGTTGGCATGGATGGACAGCGATGGCAGCGTGCGTTTCGATTATCGACCGGTACATGCACACACGTTGACAGACGAAGTCGACTACGTAGCACCGAAAGCACGCGTCTACTGATTGCCAGGAATAATTGACTGTGGCCGAATTCAGACTTCCCAAGAACTCCCGCATCCGCAAGGGCAAGCACTTTGCGGCGGCCAATGGTGCTGCAAATGTCGGGAGCTTTGCTATCTATCGTTATGAGCCTGGCACGGGCGAGAATCCGCGCATCGACACTTACGAGATCGATCTCGACAGCTGCGGCCCGATGGTGCTGGACGCGTTGATCAAGATCAAAAACGAAGTTGATCCGACGCTGACGTTTCGACGTTCCTGCAGAGAGGGTATCTGCGGCTCCTGCGCAATGAATATCGACGGTGGCAACACGCTGGCCTGCACGCAGTCGATCGACGGACTCAAGGGCGCCATCAAAATATACCCGCTGCCACACCTGCCGGTCGTCAAGGACCTGGTTGGGGACCTGACTAATTTTTATGCGCAATACGCGTCGATCAAGCCGTGGCTGCAGTCTCGAACGCCACCGCCTCCAGACCGGGAGCGGTTGCAGAGCAAGGCAGACCAGGAGCTCATCGACGAGCCCTCGGCCTGTATTTTGTGCGCCTGTTGTTCGACCAGTTGCCCCAGCTACTGGTGGAACAGCGATCGTTACCTCGGGCCTGCCGCATTGCTGGCCGCGTACCGCTGGCTGGTAGATACGCGCGACGACGCGACTGGCGAGCGGCTCGATGAGTTGGAAGATCCGTTCCGCCTGTATCGCTGTCACACCATCATGAACTGCACGCAGACCTGCCCGAAGGGACTCAACCCGGCCAAGGCCATTGCCGAGACCAAGAAGATGCTCGCGGAGCGGAAATATTGATGTCGGAGCGGCCCTTGGCCGCGATTCCGTATCAGCTGTAGGAGCGGCCCTTGGCCGCGATCCTGATGAGTGAAGAATCCCGGCTACGCTGGCAGTGCCGTCGCGGGATGCGGGAGCTTGACGAATTGCTGCTGCGTTACCTGGACAATCACTACCCGGATGCTGATGCGGCGGAAAAAGCGACTTTCTGCGCCGTTTTAGACCTTGCCGATCCCGAACTGAATGCTTATCTGTTGCAACGGCAAACGCCGGCCTCGGAGAGCATTGCTCGTGTCATCCAGCGGATTCTCAGCTGAATTCCCAGCAGACTTACACCTGCGTTGTGCCGTCCTGCTAAGCGGCGGGACGCTGGGTGCGCTCGGTCTGCTGGTGATCATGCTGCTCCCGGTGCACGTTTCGCTGCGCATCGCAGGCGCCGTTGCCTGGGCAGTTGCCAGCGGTATCGAGCATCTGCGTTTGCGGCGCGCCTACTCGAGGTATGTCGGGCTGCGGGTCTGCCATGACGGGGCGGTGTATGTACAGAATCGGGGTGGTGGCTGGGAGGCAGCGCGCCTGTTGCCGGGCAGTCTGTTGCTGCGGCGGACGGCCTGGATTCGCGTTCAGAGTGAGCGCGGCGAGGTGTTTGCCGAGTTGCTGCGGGGCGAGTGTCGACGTAGCGTCAACTGGCGCCGGCTGCACGTTATCTGGCGGCACATTGGAGCAGCTCCGGGAAGCTGCTAACATGCTGTGCTCGAAGAAAAAAATGACATCCAACAGGGGCTCTCGACGGACCTCGCCCAAGGCGGGCGGAACAGCGTCACAAAACCACCATGAATATGACGGAAAACCGAGAACTTATTGACGCAGCACCGGTCTATCCCGGAGTCGACGCACTGTCTTGGCATTGCAGGCGATCCTGAGTGTCTGGCCAGTCATCCGACAAGAAGTTGGTCAAGCGCGTCCAGAAGGGCGACAAGGGCGCCTTCGATCTGCTGGTGCTCAAGTACCAGCACAAGATTGTAAACCTGGTCATGCGTTACGTTCGGGATCCGGAACTTGCACTGGACATCACACAGGAAGCGTTTATCAAGGCGTATCGGGCATTGCCGCGATTTCGCGGCGATAGCGCTTTTTATACATGGATGTATCGGATTGCGGTCAATACGGCGAAGAACCACCTCGCCGCGCAGCGGCGCAGACCAATGAACGTCGAGCTCGACTTGCAGGACCCCGAGCAATACGACCTGCATGCGAAACTGAAGGAGACTGATACGCCGGAAGGGGTGGCGCTCAGCAACGAGTTAAAAGAATTAGTGGAACGTGCCATTGCGGCATTGCCGGAGGATTTGCGCACCGCGATCATCCTGCGAGAGCTGGAGGGCATGAGTTACGAGGAAATTGCGCAGACGATGGAATGCCCGGTTGGCACCGTCCGGTCGCGCATTTTCAGAGCACGAGACGCGATCAGCAAGAAGACGGGATCGCTAATACGATAGATTGAGCCATAGAGCTCTTGCGGGTGGATTTATGAATGACGCAATAAGAATGCAAATATCTGCGTTTGTGGATGGCGAGCTGCCGGACAACGAGGCAGACCTGTTGCTGCGGCGAATGGGTCAGGACGCCGGGCTGCGACGGAGTGTTGCCGAGTACCTGGCAATTGGCAGGGCGATGCGCGGCGAGGCTTGCTGGGCTGGAGTTGACGGCATCCACGAGCGCGTTGCCGCCGCCATCGACGACAAACCGATAGAACCCCAGCTTGCCAGCGAGCCTGACGTGCGGCGTCGCAGCCTGCGGCCGCTCGCGAGCGTGGCGGCAGCCGCAGCGGTTGCGATGATCGCCATATTCGGATTGCAGCAGATGACGGGTGTCGGCGGTGTGGATTCGCCGGGGTCCGCTGCCGCGCCGCTGCAGGCGACAGCCGAGCCCGACTATACGGTGCCGCAAGGAATCAGCGAGCAGCTCCGAGAGTACTACTTGGTGCACGGTGCAACGGCGACGGAGAACGGCGCCAACGGCATGTTGACGCGTTTTGTCAGCTTGCGTCTCAGTGAAGAGGACTTGCAGCCGCCGGCTGCAGACGACACCGACACAGTTGAGCAGGATAGCGACAGCAGCACTCCGCCGCAGCAGCCGTGATGTTGCCACTACGACCGCCGTTACTCGTTCGCTGCACGCTATTTTCAGTGGGTCTGCTGGTGGCGCAGGCGGCCGCCGCGGACAGCCATAGCCCGGAGGCTTGGTTGCAGCGCATGGGCGTCGCCGTGCAGTCAACAAGTTATTCCGGCACCGTCATTCGTGCGCAAGGTGGCAAGACGGAAGCGCTGAAGGTCGCACGCGAAATTCAAGACGGTGTCGTTCGCGAAAAAATTGCCGCACAGGAAGGCTATGGCCTGGAGATTATCCGTGTGGGCAATGAGGTGCATTGCATCCTGCCCGATCGAAAGTCGGTGCTTGTCGAGGAATGGGACGACCAGTCAACCCTGTTTTCCACGCTGCCGTCCAGCGAGCTTCGCTTCGGCAACGAGTACGATGTTGCAATTGTCCGGGAAGGCCGCGTTGCGGGGCGCGACGCTGTCCTGATCGCGATTCGGGCGCATGACCGTTATCGCTACGGCCAGCGCATCTGGCTGGATGTAGAAACCGCATTTCCGCTGCAGACACAGCTGATTGCAGATGATGGCTCGGCCATCGAGCAGGTCAAGTTTGCCGATATTTCTCTCAATGAGGAAATTAACGATAGCGCCCTGGCGCCGTCATACAGCACTGAGGACTTTCGTTGGTTCAATCAGCCGACCCGGCACGCGAATCGCACCATCGTTACCGAGTGGAGCAGCGACAGCCTGCCGCAGGGGTTCCGCGCAATATCAACGCACGAAGAGAACATGTCGGAAAGCGACGAGCCGGTTACGCACATTCTTTATAGCGACGGCCTCGCGAACGTGTCGGTGTTTATTGCCGCGGCGGATGATAGCGAGATGCGCGGAATGTCGCAGGTGGGCGCATCCAGTTCTTTCAGCGTGGCATCGGGTGATCGTCATATCACCGCCGTCGGTGAAGTTCCGCCGATCACCGTCGAGCAGATTGCCACGAGTATGCGCCGTCGCTGATCGCGCCGACAGGCCCGCCGGACGTCGCTGCCAGCAGCTGCTGTAAAATCGCACCATGGAACAAGCTACCGGTCACGTCATCGCACTCGAATCAGGCCGCGCGACGCATCATGCCGAAGTTGAGGTGAGTACCGCGGTGGCCTGTGCGCGCTGTGCAGCGGGTCGTGGTTGCGGTGCCGGCTTGCTCGGTGCCAGCGCAAAAACCCGCCGTGTCCAGGCACGAATCGCCGCTGGCGTTGACGTTCAGGAGGGCGATGCCGTGCGCATTGAGCTGTCGCACAGGCAGTTGCTGCATGCTTCGTGGCTCGCTTACGGATTGCCATTGGTGGCGGCAGTCATCGCAACCGGCGTGGCCTATTTTTTCACACGTGACGATTCTTACGCGGTGATCGCAGCTGTCGCCGGCCTGGCAGTCGGCTTCCTGGTTGCGCGCCGCCAGCTGTCATCGGCCGCGTGCCTTTACCGCTTCACCCCGACCATCGTCGCGCGCCTGCCGGTGTCGGACTGATGCCAACGCTGCAGCTCTTTAGCCGGCAGGGTTGCCATCTGTGCGAGGTGCTGCTGGAGCAGTTGCTGCCGCTCGTACGCGGCACCTTCAATGTCGAAGTGCATGATATTGACCTGCGGCAGGAATGGCGCGACGCCTACGGTACGAGAATACCGGTCGTCGAGTATGACGGGCGGATGATTTGCCAGTGCCGGCTGGATCGCGATGCGGTCATCAAGCTGGTTAATCAGGTCCGTTCGGCGGGCGCGGAATAATGCGCATCGACCTGGCTGAAATGCGTATACTGCGGCGCTGCATGCGGCTGCCGCGCTGGCAGTCGGACCAACGACCCGCACGTTTATGAAGCACATTCGCAACTTCTCGATCATTGCCCACATCGATCATGGCAAGTCCACGATCGCGGACCGCTTTATTCAGATTTGCGGTGGTCTCGCTGATCGCGAGATGTCGGAACAGGTGCTGGACTCGATGGACCTCGAGCGCGAGCGGGGTATCACTATCAAGGCGCAGTCGGTGTCGCTCAATTTCCTGGCCGATGATGGCGAGACGTACATGCTGAATTTTATCGACACGCCGGGGCACGTCGATTTCTCCTATGAGGTATCGCGCTCACTGGCAGCGTGCGAGGGGGCATTGCTGGTCGTGGATGCCGCGCAGGGTGTCGAGGCACAAAGTGTTGCCACCTGTATGACAGCCATTGATCAGGGCCTGGAAGTACTGCCCGTATTGAACAAGATTGACCTGCCCGCGGCAGAGCCGGCAAAGGTCGTCGCCGAGATCGAAGATATCATTGGTATCGAGGCGCAAAATGCGATCCACGTAAGCGCCAAGACCGGCCTCGGTATTCCCGAGTTGATGAATGAAATCATCCGCGTGATTCCGCCGCCCGAAGGCGACCCGGATGCGCCGCTGCAGGCGTTGATCATCGACTCATGGTTCGACAACTACGTCGGGGTCGTATCGCTGGTTCGCGTTATGAACGGCAGCCTGGCAAAGGGCAGCAAGGTGACAGTCATGTCCACGGGTGTCTCCTACAATGCCGATCGAGTCGGCGTATTCACGCCGAAGATGTTCGACCGTACAGAACTCAAGACCGGCGAAGTGGGGTTCGTTATCGCTGCGATCAAGGATATCTACGGCGCCCCGGTCGGTGACACTTTGACCGCAACCAAAAGGCCTTGCGAAAGACCACTGCCAGGTTTCAAGCAAATCCAGCCGCGTGTGTTCGCCGGATTGTTCACCATCAGTTCCGATGACTACGAGAGCTTTCGTGAAGCGCTGCAAAAACTGCGGTTGAATGATGCGGCACTGCATTTCGAGCCAGAGACATCAGCAGCGCTGGGCTTTGGCTTTCGCTGCGGCTTTCTTGGCATGCTGCACATGGAGATCGTCCAGGAACGCCTCGAGCGGGAGTACAACCTCGAACTGATAACGACGGCGCCGACCGTTATTTTTGAAGTCGAGAACACGATGGGCGAGGTGCTGCTCGTCGATAACCCGGCCCGCCTGCCGCCCGCCAACGAGATCGCCGAGCTGCGCGAACCCATCATCACGGCGAACATCCTCGTGCCGGAGAAACACGTGGGTGCTGTGATCAAGCTGTGTATCGAGAAGCGCGGCGTCCAGAAGCAGATGCGTTATCTCGGTGGCCAGATTGCGCTGGAATACGAGATACCGCTCGCCGAAGTTGTGCTCGATTTCTTTGACCGTTTAAAGTCGGCGAGCAGAGGATTCGCTTCATTCGATTATCATTTCGAGCGGTTCGAACCTGCGCAGCTGGTCCGGCTCGATGTCCTGATCAACCAGGAAAAGGTCGATGCACTATCGACCATTGTGCATCGCGAAAAGGTGAAGTACCGCGGCCGCGAACTGGTCGAAAAGATGCGTGAGCTGATTCCCCGACAGATGTTTGACGTTGCAATTCAGGCGGCGGTTGGTAGCCAGGTCATCGCGCGCAGTACTGTGAAGGCGCTTCGCAAAAACGTGACAGCCAAGTGCTACGGTGGTGACGTTTCACGCAAGCGCAAGCTGCTGGAAAAGCAAAAGGCAGGCAAGAAGCGTATGAAGCAGGTCGGGTCTGTCGAAATTCCGCAGGAGGCGTTCCTTGCCGTATTACGTGTTGAAAAGTGAGTAGTGCATTGATAATTAATCTTGCCCTGATATTGACGTTACTGACCCTGTTCACCGGAGTTGTTTTCGCGCTGGACAAAATGGTCTGGAAAACGACCGAAGACGACAGCCGCGACGCGGTGCCCGGTGCGATCCGAACCCTGGTCGAGTATTCACGGTCGTTCTTCCCCGTGCTGCTGTTCGTGTTGATCATACGCTCGTTTATTTTCGAGCCGTTTCGTATCCCGTCGGGATCGATGATGCCGACGTTACTGGAAGGCGATTTCATTTTCGTCAAGAAGTTTGCTTACGGGCTGCGGTTACCAGTCACGGAAACAAAAGTGGTCGAAACCGGCAGTCCGAAACGTGGTGACGTCATTGTGTTTCGTCTGCCATCGGAACCGAGCATCAATTACATCAAACGAGTGATCGGCCTGCCGGGCGACAGTATTGTCTATGAGCGCCAGCGGTTGACCATCAATGGTAAGACGATGGATCTTCGAATGGACACCGATGATTCGTTTGACGTACCGGTTTACATCGAGGATCTTGACGGGCGCGTGCACAACATCCTGGTTACCAACTCACAGATATCCATGCGCGACGGCACGTACCGGGTGCCCGAAGGACAATATTTCGTCATGGGGGATAATCGAGATCGTAGCCGCGACAGTCGTTTTATCGGCGCGATTCCGGAAAAATTTCTGGTCGGCGAGGCGGTAAGGATCTGGATGCACTTCGTTCCCTGGAATATGCCGGATTGGGGCCGTATTGGTCGGAAAATACAATAATTGTGGTGTCAGTCACTGATTTCGCCGGTAAAATGGCGCTAGGCTTGCCGTTGATCGACATATCGCGTTGCTTTGACTGCACGGAGAAAGCGGAATGACCCTCAAAAAACTGGAAACACCGCGGTTGCTGCACCGTCAGCAGGGCATGACGACGATGGGCGTGGTCATCCTGGTGGCGTTCTTGGGCATTTTTGCCTTTGCGGGAATACGGCTCGTACCGGTGTATCTGAACTACATGAAGGTGGCGAGTATCGTGTCGGGCGTGGTGCAGGAGTTCGATGGCGCGGGTGCTACGAGCAATATGATACGGCGCTCGATTTCGAATCGCTTTGATATTGAAATGGTGTCGGAGATTCAATCCAAGGACGTCACGGTTACCAAGGTTCAAAATGGCTATGAAGTGGCGGCCGTGTACTCGCATAAAGCACCGTTCATCGCGAATATCTCTTTTGTTGTAGACTTTGAAGAAAGAGGCCTGGTCCGCCGTTAGCAATTCCTGCGGCCAGGGGGCACTGGCCGAACAAAAGAGCGAAGACATTGGAGAAAGCCGAGACCTGGCTTTACAAGACGCTTCAATACCGATTTGATGACGCGGCGTTATTTCGCCAGGCGTTGACGCATCGAAGTGCTGTGGGCGGTAATAATGAACGCCTCGAGTTCCTCGGTGATGCGATTCTCGATTTCGTTATTTCCGAAGCCTTGTACCACGCCCGCCCGGATGCCACTGAAGGAGACCTCAGTCGGTTGCGGTCGGCACTCGTCAAGGATGTGACGCTGGCCGGCATAGCCACCGAGCTGGAGTTGGGCATGCACATTATTCTCGGCGGCGGCGAGCGCAAGACGGGCGGTCATCGACGCGAGTCGATTCTTGCGGACGCTGTCGAAGCAATATTTGGCGCTATTTTTCTTGACCGTGGCTATGCTGAGGCAAAAGACGTCATCGAACGGGTGTACGCCTCGCGGTTGCGTGACCTGCCGGATGTCGAAGCACTGCGAGATCCAAAGACACGGTTGCAGGAATGGCTGCAGGCGCGGCAGATGAGTTTGCCGATTTATGAGCTCGTTAACGTCACCGGTCAGGAACACCGCCAGAAATTCGAGGTCAGTTGCGCGGTTGCCGAAGCTTCGGCGCCCACCACGGGAACGTCGACGACACGTCGCAAAGCCGAACAAAAGGCCGCCGCCAAAATGCTGACAACACTGCTGCAGGACGTCTCATGAGCGCTCACCGCGCCGGGTACGTTGCGGTCATTGGCCGGCCGAATGTTGGCAAATCAACGCTTATCAATGCGGTCATGGGGCGCAAGATCAGTATCGTCACGGCGAAGCCGCAAACGACCCGACACCGGATTCTGGCGGTACACACCACGCCCGAGGTGCAAATCATCTTTGTCGATACGCCGGGCCTGCATCACAAAGCCGGTAAAGCAATGAACCGACTGATGAACCGCGCAGCGGCCAGTGCGTTTGCTGACGCGGATTTAATTCTGTTCATGAGTGACGCGACCCGCTGGACGAAAGAAGACGAAGCGGCGCTGCGGCGACTCGAGGACTGTCGTGCGCCGATTATCGCGCTCCTGAACAAGGTCGACAAAATCAATCCCAAGGAAAAGTTGCTCGAGGCACTGATGCAGATGTCTGCGCGGCACGATTTCGCGGAGATCGTGCCGGTGTCGGCGGCCAATGGAGATAATCTGGACAAGCTCATGGCGATGCTTCCCGGGTTTCTGCCGGAGTCGCCGCCGCTGTTTCCCGA
>JBATID010000287.1:0-3305 GCA_049667545.1 Woeseiaceae bacterium | reverse complement strand
GCCTGGCTCAGGCTGGACGGCATAAGTAATCGATATACCCCACTGTGTGCCGTCACCGAGCAGCTTCACAAATGCGCTTTGGTCTTCCGGCGTTGTGATAACCAAAACGTCTCGAATGCCGGCCATCATCAGCGTCGACAGCGGGTAGTAGATCATCGGCTTGTCATAGATCGGCATGAGCTGTTTGCTGACCGATAACGTCAGCGGATGAAGTCTCGAACCGGTGCCGCCTGCGAGAATAATCCCCTTCGTCGTTGTGTCACTCACTCGGGGCTCCGGATTCGATGATCTTAAAGGCAGGTATCGGGATGATGTACTTGCCACCTTTGCCGCTGTATTCAGCAGTGCTGGCGATTATCTCCTTGTCAAAATTCCAGGCCAGGATGACCAGGTAGTCGGGTGGATCATTGGCGAGTACGGTTCGGTCAACAATCGGTATGCCAGTCCCTGGCGAGAACCTGCCAATCTTCTCCGGCGTGTCGTCGACAATGTAGTCGATCGTCGTTGCATCGAAACAGCACGCATTCAGTAGCGTATTGCCCTTGGCGGAAGCCGCGAAGCCCGCGATTTTCGCACCGTCCCTCTTCAAAGCCGAAATCTGCGAGACAAGATCGTCAATCAATGCCCTGATCTCTTTTTTCCAGTTGTCGTAAATGGCGACATCGTGATATCCATCCGCGGCTTCTTTCGCGATGAACTCGGCCACCGCAGGGCGAACCTCGTGAGCATTCCGCTTCCCGATGAACACGCGCACGCTGCCACCGTGTATTTCCTGTTTCTGTACGTCGAACACCTGCATATCAAGGTCTTCTGCCAGGCGTTTGGTCGGCCCGACCAGCACGTAACTCAAATGCTCGAAGTAAATTGTGTCGAACTCGCGGTGCTCGATGAAATCGACGCCATAGGGAAACTCGAGCATCAATGCACCATCGTCATCCAGGCAGTCTCTGGCCGCGGCGACAAAATCCCGCACGTTGTCGACGTGCGCGAATACGTTCGTTGCAGTAATCAGTTTCGGCCGGCCATATTCTGCGACAACCTTACGGGCAACGTCAGCGCCCCAGAAGCTCGTGATCGTCGGTACGCCCACAGCTGCGGCTATTTCCACCAGGTTCTTGGCCGGGTCGACGTTAAGTACGCGCACACCAAGTTCTTCCTTGAATACTGACAACAGCGCGCCGTCGTTGCCGGCGATATCGACTACCAGATCGCCTTCCCGCAAACCCAGCGAATCGCTGACTGACCTTGCCATCAACCGGCAATGAGCCAGATAGCCGCGGCCGATCGACGAGCGATAGGCGTACTTTGAAAATAATGTCCGCGGGTCAATGACGACCGAAAGCTGCGACAGGGAACAACCGCTGCAGTAGAGCACCTGCATCGGGTACCGCTGCATGGCTTTGGCAGCAGCGGCGGAGTCAGCCAGGTTGTTGGCCAGCGGCATCATGCCGAGGTCGAGGTACTTGACGAGCTTGTCACCGCCGCAAATGCGGCAGCGACTTATTTCACGGATGATTCCGCCGCTAGTCATCGAGTGATTCCCACTTGTCGAGATTCAAAGACGTGTCGACCGGGGAGTCAAGCGACGCATCGCTTAGCGTGGCTTTGCTCACATCGGGATTCCGTTCGACGGCATAGTCGTAAATTGTACGCCGTGGCCCACCAATATTCAGCACGCCCCGGACTGTTCCTGTCGTCGCTTTGAGTATTTTAGGGGCGATCCGGTCTACGTAGTCTTTCGACGACCATTTGTCCGTGAACGCTTGCGGATAATCGAACCGCGATGCGCCAAAACTGGTTCTGATGATCAGGTGATCGGGGACGGCCCGGACTGCCGCCTCACCCGCCAGTTTTGTCCATGCATAGATGTTAGACGGCAATAACTCATCCGTTTCCGCGTAGTTGCCACGATCACCTTTGTACACGTAGTCTGTCGACACGTAGACCAGCCGAATCTTCGAACCGAGACAAGCGCGCGCGATGTTGGCCGTGCCATTGATATTTACGTCGAGCGCTGCGGTTGGATCGGCCTCAATGTTCCTGTTATTCGTGGCCGCCGCAGCATGCAGAATGATGCCCGGCACGACATCTGCGATATACGCCGCAACTGCGGACGCGTCGCGAATATCGAGTTCCCTGCGGCTCGGCGCGAGCATCTTGGTGCCGAGTTTCAGAATTTCAGTTCCCAGTAGGCCTGAGCCACCCGTCAACAGTATTTGCACCTATAACTCCCTGCGCCCGGGCAATGGCTGGCCGAGAAAAGAATGGTACAGCCCGAAGATCGCTAATTCGACTGATTTTTCGGCTGGATTCGGGCATGATTTGCTCCAGAATCACTCCGGTACCGCAACTTCTGTCAACTCTGACACGTCGGGAACCCCATGAGAAAACTGCTTAACAAACTGCTTATCAAGTTCGGGCTCTTGATCACAAAAGCGCCGACATTGCTGTCTGACAAGTCGCTCGAGACGTCGGATGCCTTTCCGGCCGAGCTCACGGAAAAGGTCACAGTACACGAAGCAAGCGAAACGCCGGTCAACCCATTGTTCGACATTTTTTCTGCCGATACGAATGTTCACAAGTGGCATCATTATTTCGACATCTACACAAAACACTTCGGCCCGTATCGTGATCGCCCGATCAAAATGCTCGAGATCGGTGTTTTTCGCGGCGGATCATTGCGGATGTGGAAAGACTATTTTCATCCCGATTCGACCATTGTGGGCATCGACATCGACAATACCTGTAAAGACCACGAGATTGCGGACCGGAATGTATTTGTGAGGATAGGCAGCCAGGCCGATCCCCGGTTTCTCGCCGAGGTGAACAAAGAATTCGGACCGTTCGATATCATTCTCGATGATGGCAGCCACAAGACCCACCATCAAAATATCAGCTTCGGCGCGCTTTTTCGTTCTGCATTAAAAGACGGGGGCTGCTACATGGTTGAAGACGTGCACACGAACTACTGGCTCAAGCACGTTGACAGTGAGGATACGTTCATTGACCTGTCCAAGCAGATGGTGGACATGCTGCATGAACCGTATTTTGATCGGAAAGAAACGCATTTCCGTCACGACCATCCGGAAGCCGTGAAACAACTGGAGCTAAGTTACCTGGCCGCCAACCTGGCTGGCATCGCCTTTTATGATTCGATCGTTGTGTTCGACAAGAAGAAGCGGTACCTGCCGAAGTCCGAGTTGCGCTAGCCCCGACTAGTTTTCACGATGGACAGACCTATTCGTGTACTTTGCATCAACGGCGAAAGTGATCCTGCTGAAACCGGATCATTCATCGAGATGCAC
>JBATID010000286.1:0-4555 GCA_049667545.1 Woeseiaceae bacterium | reverse complement strand
CGTCGTCGTGTTTCAGCTGTGTGTTTTTGCCGGTCGCATCGGCCAGGTCGGCCGAAGCTCCTGGCGTGCCGGTTGCACCAAAAATATCCACGGTATCGAGATCGTCGAGATCGTCGAGGTCGTCGAGGGACCCGAGCCCGGTTGCCGCGAGTTGATCAATATCGAGATCAAGGTCGTCGAGATTGATTTCTGCCGTCTCCGCCGGATCTGAAGTGCGACCACCACCTGCTGCGGCCAATGACTCCTCAAGAGACGGTAGTTCCGCGGTGCCTTCAGCGCCACCGAAATCAATTGCATGTTTCCCGGTCGCGGCGCCGTCCGGGGACGGAATTTCGACCGTTGCCATCGTGTTTGTCGACTCAATCTCCGCAATTTCGGCGGTCCTTTCAGTCGTCAGCTCCAGATCGTCGTCACCGAACAGGAAGTCACCGTCGGTGCTGTCATCATCTCCACCCAGATCAATGATGTCGGATCGGTCAGCGTCGTCATCGCTGCTGCCAAAATCCATATCCAATGCACCAGCCTCATCGGAGTCCACGTCAAAGGAGAGATCCACGGCCTGGGTTGCCGCCGTCATTCCTGCGTCCTCGAACATCGCATCGTCAGCAGCAATCTGCTGACCCATAATCACGATCTTGTCCCACTCGGAGCCTTGTTTTCCGCCAAGTGACGACTTCAGCCTGCTGGCCGCGTTCACGAAAGCGTCCCGATTGCCCCAGACGAAATAAACCTCGCACAATTTCGACAGTAGCGTCGAATCGGTCGGATCAATCTCCAGCGCGCTGTTGATCAGATCGGCAGCCTGGTCATACAGGCCATACGCCATGTGAAAATCGGCTTCAGCAACCGGATCCGTCTGGTCAAGATTAACCGCGGTATCACTGCTGAAAGTGTCTTCGATGGACGTGAAGTCGGCTGTGAGGTCCGTCGTTTCATCCAGTGTCGGAATCTCTGCCGTGGCTTCCGCCATCGGCCGCACGCCGCTGTCACCTTCGATAACCTGGATGGCATCGTCATCGCGTGTGGGCGCCGGAATGGTCTTGGTCGCGGCGAGGTCATCGTCAGAGCCAATATCTGCATCGTCCCTGTCGAGTGGCTGCCAGGGCCCGGCATCGCTAACCTCGCCGCGCTGTCGCCGCGCCACCCAGAAGAACAGGCCACCCAGTACGACGACCGCGGCAATAATCGCGCCCCAGAATCCGCTGAGCGCCCCTGTGATGCGCTCGAAAATGCCGGGCTTGCTGACACGCGGTGTGCGTACCACGGCCGGTGCCTCGGTGGTGGCATCGTCAACCACGGCATCATCGGCAACCGCGTCCTCGGCAACGCTATCGTCGGCAGCGACGTCGTCCTGCGACGCTTCGATCGTGTCATCAACGAACGGATCATCACCCGCTGCAGCAACCGGCGGCTCGTAAACCTCGCCGCGAATATTGGCGAGCTCCCTGCGCAGATTGGCCAGCTCATTGTCACGAATCTCGATCAGCGATTGCTGCTCCGGCACGTCGGCCGCCTCGAGTTCGGCGATGCGGTTCTCGACTTCCTGTTCGCGAGTAAACACCTCTGCAGTTTCGCGCGCGTCGTCGTAAGCGACGCCTGCCGGCTCCTCATCGGGCGGCACGAGTTTCAGGCTCGGACGCGTCTCAGCCTGCCTTGGCCCGGCGTCGGTAACTCCGCCTTGCCAATTTGTGTTTTGACGTTGCACTTCGCTGAATGCATCGCCTCGACTGATCTGGAAAACCTCGTCAGCACTTGGAATACGAACCGTTGCGCCGGCTTTCAACAGATTGATATTGCCGGCAAATGCACCTGGATTAGCCTCATAAATCGCCAGCATGGTCTGGTTCATCGTCAGGCGATTGTCCGGCCGCATGCGACTTGCGATCCCCCACAGGGTCTCGCCGCGTTGCACCACGTAGGCGCCCGCGCTTTGCGTGTCGTACGGCGAGGTATCAGCCGGTTGTTGCGGGCGCGGTTGTGGACGCGACCCCCTTGCGTCGGTCGATGGGTCGGTCGATGAGTCGGTCGCTGCCGGCCGCTCGATGCGGCCGGTATCTGCCGGTTGGCTGACACGCGGCGCAACAACGGCCGGTGCCTGTTGTACGCTCGGCGGTACATAAGTCGGTGGATCCAGCAGCACGGTGTATTCGCGCAACAACCGTCCACCCGGCCAACTTGCCTCCACCAGGAAGGTCAGGAACGGTTCGGTCATCTGCACCGGTGACGTCAGCTTTACAACGGGACCCTTCGCGGTGTTCGCGATAATGTCGAAGCGAATCTGCTGCAGATAGACAGGACGATCAATGCCATAACGCGAGAAGGTGTCGGCCGATGCCAGCGCGACGTCGAGACTCGTCAGTTCATCGGGGGTCGCGCCCAGCAGCGCGATTTCCGCTCGCAACGGTTCATTCAGCGCCGAATCCAGCTGTATGTCTCCCAAGCCGACGGCCCAGCCCTTGCTCGAAAGCAGCAGGACGAGCACAAACGAGAGACGAGAAAAGCGTCGCGACATAATAAAAATCTCCAAACCCCAAAAAACCCCTTGATGACATCCATGCAGGGGCCAAATTACAGCGGACAAAGTGCCCGGCCAGTTGCTGTCGAACTATAGCTTATAGATGGTTTTTTGCCAATATTTCAGCAATTTGGACACTATTTAGTGCGGCGCCCTTACGAATATTGTCGGCAACCACCCACAAGTTGATGCCGCGCTCGTGAGAGATATCCTCACGGATGCGCCCCACGTATACAGGGTCAGTGCCGGAACTTTCCGTGACTGCCGTCGGATATTTGCCGGTTTCCACGCCATCCAGCACGACAATTCCCGGTGATCTGGCCAGTAACTCAACCACAGCGCCCGCCGAGATCTTGTCGCGAGTCTCAATATGAATAGCCTCGGAGTGACCGTAAAAGGCCGGTATCCGCACGGCTGTCGGGTTCACGCGAATCGTGTCATCGCCGAGTATTTTCCGGGTTTCCCACACCATCTTCATTTCCTCTTTCGTGTAGCGATTATCGAGAAACACGTCGATGTGCGGGATGGCATTGAACGCGATTTGCTTGGCATCGCCGGTCATTTCGAGCGGGCGGCCGTTCAGTAGCGCGGTCGTCTGTCGCACCAGTTCCTCGATGGCACTGCGTCCGGCGCCCGATACAGCCTGGTAGGTACAAACATTGATGCGCTCGATACCCACCGCGTCATAGATCGGTTTCAAGGCCACCAGCATCTGGATGGTTGAGCAATTCGGATTCGCGATGATGCCGCGTTGCGTGTAGTCGGCGATCGCCGCGGCATTCACCTCCGGAACGACCAGCGGTATGTCATCATCATTGCGAAACTGCGATGTATTATCGATCACGACGCAGCCGGCGGCGGCGGCGCGCGGCGCAATCTCGGCGGAAACAGACGCACCCGCCGAAAACAAACCGATGGCCGCTTTCGAGAAATCGAAATCCGCCAGGTTTTCGACGTTGAGCTCGCGATTTCCGAAAGCGACCGTTTTTCCTACCGACCGTTCACTGGCCAGCGCGTAAACTTTCCCCACCGGGAATTTACGCTCAGCGAGAATACCCAGCATCGCCTCGCCGACGACGCCCGTTGCGCCAACTACGGCAACATCAAATTTGTCCGTCATGAATTTATCCTGTCCAAGAAGTGGGTCTTGAGCGCTGCTAGCTACTCGAGATATCCGGGGTTATAGAGTCGACATCGGCGTTCTGCGCGCGATGCCGCAGGTAATGGTCCATGAGGACCAGCGCCACCATAGCTTCGGCAATTGGTGTCGCGCGCAGCCCGACGCAGGGATCGTGCCGCCCTTTGGTGACGATCTCGGTCTCCGCACCCGACTTGTCGATGGTCTTGCCGGGCACCGAAATGCTCGACGTCGGCTTCAACGCAATGCTGGCAAGAATCGCCTGGCCCGACGAGATGCCGCCGAGCGTGCCGCCCGCATCATTCTTGCTAAAACCCGCCGCTGACATTTCGTCGCGGTGTTCACTGCCGCGCTGTGTTACGGCCGCAAATCCGGCGCCCAGCTCTACGCCCTTCACGGCGTTGATGCTCATCAGGCCGTGCGCGAGATCCGCCTCGAGCTTGTCGAACACCGGCTCACCCAGGCCCGGAGGAACATGCGTCGCCAGCACACTGACTTTGGCACCGATGGAGTCGCCCTGCTCACGCAGATTGTCCATGTACTGTTCGAGTTCCTCGAGACGCTCGGGGTCCGCACAGAAAAACGGGTTGTCATTGACGATCGAAAGATCGGTCGCCGCGAGTACGAGCGGGCCCAGCTGCGAAACGTAGCCATGAATGGCGATGCCCAGGCGCTCGTGCAGGTACTTGCGCGCCACCGCACCTGCCGCTACCCGCATCGTCGTCTCGCGCGCCGACGAACGGCCGCCGCCGCGATAGTCACGAATGCCGTATTTTTGCTGGTACGTATAGTCGGCGTGACCGGGGCGGAACTTGTCCTTGATGTCCCCGTAGTCTTTCGAGCGCTGATCGGTATTCTCCACCAGTAATCCGATCGGCGTACCGGTAGTGATGCCCTCGAAC
>JBATID010000285.1:0-6863 GCA_049667545.1 Woeseiaceae bacterium | reverse complement strand
GCTGCATCGGCATACTCGTCAGGCATGCGGCGCACATCATCACTGTAAGCAGCAAACAGCTCCTTGACGATGACCTGTACTTTTTTGGTCATCTCGAGCTTCTGCTCGTGCGAGTACAGGTGTCGGTGCAGAAACTTCTTGAGCGACAGGTGTTGTGCGTAAACCTCGTCGGACATACAGACGAGTGGCTCACCGGCTGCCCGCACCGCCTCGATCGACGCGGGCGCGTAAGCCTCAAGTTTGCCGCGAGTCGCCTCGATCAGGTCAGTAACGACGGTCCCGATCATGCGGCGGTTGATCTCGTAGATCAGCCGCCGGTCATCGAGCTTCGGATAGAGGCGTTCGACCTCAAGATACTGCGCGTCGAATAACGGCTGCTCACGCAGCTGCTCCAGGCTCAGCAAGCCCGCGCGAAAACCATCGTCAACGTCATGGTTGTTATAGGCAATAGCATCAGCCAGGTCGGCAATCTGCGCCTCGAGACCCGGCTGCAAGCGCTGCAGGAAACGCGCGCCTATATCACCGAGCTCGCGCGCATTGCGCGCTGAGCAGTGCTTGAGGATCCCTTCGCGAGTCTCAAACATGAGATTGAGGCCCGGGAAGTCCGCGTACTTCGCCTCAAGCTCATCGACGACGCGCAGCGACTGCAGGTTGTGCTCGAAGCCACCGTAGTCACGCATGCACTCGTTCAGCGTGTCCTGGCCGGCGTGACCGAACGGCGTATGTCCGAGGTCGTGGGCCAGGCAGATGGCCTCGGTCAACGCTTCGTTAAGGTGCAGCGCCACGGCGACGGTACGCCCGATCTGCGACACCTCCAGGGAATGCGTCAGGCGCGTTCGGTACAGGTCACCCTCGTGATTCACGAAGACCTGCGTCTTGTACACCAGGCGCCGGAAAGCCGTCGAGTGAATAATGCGATCGCGATCGCGCTGGTATTCGCCGCGATAGGCCGAGCCGGGCTCATCGTATTTTCTGCCTCGACTGTGTAATTCGTCGGCAGCGTAAGGCGCGAGACCGCCAAGCTGCATCAAACAGCACCGCGGGTTAATAGCAGCAGGCGATCCCGGTCGTAATCGGCGGTCGTGTAGGCGTCACCCAACGAGCGCAACAAGACGAAACGCAGCTGCTTCTGTTGCACCTTCTTGTCCATGCCCATCGCGGACATCCAGCGACGGTTCGAAATGGCAGGCGGCGCCACGGGCAGCCCGGCAGCGGCCAGCAGGTCGCACAGGCGATCGACCTCAGCCGGGTCGATACCACTCAGTTTCGCGGCCAGCACCATGCCCGCGGCGACCGCCTCGCCATGCAGCCACTCCCCGTAACCCTGGCTGTGCTCGATTGCGTGGCCGAAGGTGTGGCCGAAATTCAGGATCGCACGCCGCCCCGACTCGCGCTCGTCCTCGGCGACTACCTCGGCCTTCAACTCGCATGAACGACGAATTGCCGTTGCCAGAGCGTCCGGGTCTCGTTCAAGTAACGCCTGCATGTGCGTTTCAAGCCAGCCGAAAAAGTCGCGGTCGCAAATCGCACCGTACTTGATGACCTCGGCAAGGCCGGCGTGCAATTCTCGCTGCGGCAGTGTTCCCAGCGTATCGGTATCGATAAGCACCGCCGTCGGCTGGTGAAACGCGCCGATCAGGTTCTTGCCGTGCTCATGATTGACCCCGGTCTTGCCACCAACTGAAGAGTCGACCTGTGCAAGCAACGTCGTCGGTACCTGGACAAAAGCGACGCCGCGCATGTAACAGGCCGCGGCAAAACCGGCAATATCACCAACGACACCACCGCCCAGCGCGATGACGGTGGTGTCGCGATTTGCACGAAGTTGCACGAGCTCGTCGAGAATGTCGCCGACCGCCGCCAGCGTCTTGTACGCCTCACCGTCCGCAAGGTTCAGGTGTGCGACGTTGAGGCCCTTGAGGTCGCCAAGCAGCTTGCCGAGGTACAGGGGCGCGACCGTCTCGTTGCTGACAACCAGGCACTCACCGCCACGCACGTATTCGGCCAGGTTGAAGTTTCCGTTCAACAGATCGCGACCGATGATGATCGGATAGCTGCGTTCCCCGAGGTCGACCGAGAGAGTAGTTACAACAGACATGGGCGTAGATTACCGCAATATCGAACCGCTTGTAGCGGCAAGCGTGCGGCGCCCCTGGTGCCGGCTATGACACGTGGTCGATGATTTCCCGGGCGACCGAGTGTACTTTGCGACCATCGGTCTCCACGACCAGATCGGCTATTTCCCGGTACATCGGGTCACGTTCGAGCAGCAGCTGCTCCAGGATTTCCCGGCGATCGCCGTTTTCGAGCAGCGGTCGCTCCCGCCCCTTTTGGGTACGCGCAAACTGTTGGTCGACGGTGGTATACAGGTACACCACGTAGCCACGGCCACCCAGGCGGCTGCGACTGTCCGGATCGATGACGGCCCCGCCGCCGGTCGCAAGTACTACGCCATCGTGCCTTGTCAGATCATCGATTGCGCTCGCTTCACGCTTGCGAAAGCCAGCTTCGCCCTCTTTTTCAAAAATGAACGCAATGTCGACGCCGGTACGCGACTCGATTTCATCGTCGCTATCCATGAACGTCAGGTGCAACGAACGCGCCAGCTGGCGACCGACCGCTGATTTGCCGGCACCCATCGGGCCGATAAGAAAGATGTTCTTCGGATGTTTCATGCAGCAGGTGTACTACCGATTCTTTTCACAAGCTGTAAGAAGAAAGCCAACCCGAGGGTTGGCTTTCTGATAATAACCAATCCGCAAAGCTTAGTAGATGGTGGAGCCTTCCTCAAGAATTCGCGGCGTCACGAAAATCAGCAGCTCGGCCTTATTGTCGAGGCGTTGCTTGCTACGGAACAGGGCGCCGGCGAACGGAATGTCGCCGAGAAACGGTACTTTGTTGATCGTTTCGCGCCGTTCCGTCTCGTAGATGCCACCAAGTACGACGGTCTGCCCGTTTGCCACCAGCACCTGCGTCTCCACGGAGCGAGTATCAATACTCGGCACTGTGCCGCCCAGGCCGCCGGTCGAAATGATGTCACCGACGTTATCCTTGCTGACACGCAGATCCATGATGATGTTGTTATCCGGTGTAATCTGCGGCGTTACGACAAGCTCGAGTACCGCCTCTTTAAAGCTCACGGTCGTGGCGCCGGAAGACGCTGACTGCTGGTACGGAATTTCCACACCCTGCTTGATCGTCGCTTCCTTCTGATTGGCCGTAATAACGCGTGGCGTCGAAACAATTTCACCGCGGCCCTCGGCTTCCATCGCCGTCAGCTCGAGGTCGACCAGGTAGTCGGATTCGAGTATGGCCAGCGAGAAGCGGCCGGCTGCGTCACCGATTGGCAGGTTAACGTTGTAACGATTGTTCAGCGTGGGCAACTGGACCGGGTAGATCGTGCCATTGGCGGGATCACTAAGATTTTCGATTGCCGAGCCAATCATCGTGTCGGTGCCAACGCCCGAGCCGGAAATGACGGTCAGTCCGTCAGTACTATTTTCGTTGAGCCCGGTAACGCCCAGGCGCATGCCAAGATCGCGACTGAAGTCGTCATTAACAACAACAATGCGTGACTCGATCAAAACCTGCTTGATCGGAATATCGAGCGTAGTCACCAGGCGGCGAATGTTCTGCAACCGCTCGGCCGTATCCTGAACCAACAGCGTATTGGTACGGTCATCGACGCCGACACTGCCGCGTTCCGACAGCAGTGGATTGCCGCCCGCACTGGCGGTTATAAGGCTGGCGAGATCCGATGCTTTCGCGTAATTGACCTGCAGGAACTCCGAGTAGACCGGTTCCAGTTCGCTGATAGCGAGCCTGGCTTCAAGGTCGGCTGTCTCACGGGCCGCGATTTCTTCGGCCGGCGCGACAATGATGACATTGCCGTTTTGCCGCATGTCCAGACCTTTGGTGGTCATGACAATATCCAGCGCCTGGTCCCACGGCACATTGCGCAGGCGCAGCGTCACGTTGCCCTGCACGGTATCCGATACCACGATGTTCTTGCCCGAGGTCTCTGCCAGCAGCTGCAGAACAGCCCGCGTTTCGATGTCCTGGAAGTTCAGCGTCAGGCGCTGACCTTCGTATTCCTTCGTCTCCGAGAACAGGCTTGATTCCTGCTCCTTAGTTGTCGTTGCTGCAGGATTTATTTCGATCGTGAACTCATTGTCGGACTGATAAGCAAGCTGCTCATACTTGCCGTTGGCCGAAATTACGATACGTGCGTCACGATTGGTGCGCAGCGTATCCACTGTCGTCACCGGTGTCGCAAAATCCAGAACGTCCAGTCGGCGCATCAGCTCAGCCGGCAGACCGGTGTCCTTGAACGTTGCTACAACGCGGCCGCCTTCCTGGCGAATATCAACAGGCGTTGACGGGTCGGTCAGGTCAACAACAATGCGGCCGCCGCCTTCACTCGTGCGACGAAAATCAACGTTTGAAATCGAACGGTTACCGGGCGCAGCATAAGAACGGGTTTCAGAAGCCGGAGCGCTGGCGAACTGGGTGGTGCCTGCGCTGTAATTCTCTCCGTCACCCAGGGTGACGATAACCGTGTTGCCGCTGCGACGGGTTTCGTACTGGACCATGGAGCCGAGATTCAGTACCACTCGGGTGCGGCCGTTGGCCTCGGCCGTCAGTACCGTGTCGAGAGGTCCGAGGTTGACGTCCTGGCGACGCGAACTCAAGCCAAGCGTCGTGTTCGGCAGGTCGAGCGCGATGCGCGCCGGGTTTTCAATGGTGAATGACAGCGGTTCCGGCGCCGACTCACTCATGATCAGCCTCAGCTCGACCCGCTGGCCGGGCAGACTCTGCACCTGAATGTCTTGCAACTTGTTGCTTTCCTGCGCGCTGGCATTAGCGCCCAGGAAAAGCAGCAACGCTGCCTGTACCAATGCGGCCAGCCTCAACACCAGCGTGTGGCGACCGACCGTCGGATTAATTTTGAGCATCATTCCAGTTACTCCCAGTTCCATTCAGGTGTCAGTTCGAAAGACTGACTGCGGCGTCTCTCTCGATATACCCGCCAATACCATCAGAAATAATTTCGACCAGTTTAATTTCTGATTCAGAAATCTCCGTAATTCGTCCGTCATTCTGGCCCATGTAATTGCCGGGAGTGACGCGGTGAATCAAACCGTCAGAGGCTTGCACGAGACCAAACGACGTGCCACCCATATCCAGCGTTCCAACCATGCGGAGCGTATCCAGCGGGAAACTCTCGAGGTATTCACGGCTACGATCGCGATCCGGTCGCGTGGCGCCGCTCACGCTGCTTGCCTGCGGTGTGTCCGGCATGAACGGCGAGCGGACACCCTCAGCATCAGCAATGTACATAAAAACCGTATATGGCGTGATTTCGGGCAACGGCTCGATGCGCCCACCGGGCTTTGCCTTGATCTCATTGATGTACTCGTCGAGATCGTCCATGTCACTACCACAGGCCACAAGACCGGAGGCCGCCACAAAGGCCATCAGAACAATTTTAAATTTCCGGGAAGCGCGCATGATCACCGGGCCTCCTCGTCAATATAACGGTAAGTCTTGGCGGTCACTTCCATACTCAGGTTGTCATACGAGTCTTCGTTGACGCGCGTGATATTGATGTCATGCAATGTCACGATGCGCGGCAACGCGGCGATGCCGCTGACAAAGTTCCCGAGTTCGTGGAAACCGCCTTCAAGACGAATCTTGATCGGCTTCTCTGCGTAGAAGTCCCGCGGATTCTCGGGCTGCGGCACGAACAGTTTTTCCTGCAGGCCGGCAGCCAGGCCCGTCTGCGAAATATCGACGATCAAACTCGGAATCTCCGTCTGGCCCGGAAGTTGCCGAAGCATGGTGCCGAAAGACTGCTCGATCTGCGTCAACTGCGTCTTGTATGCATCGTAGTTGGCGGCTTTGCGCTGTTTGTTCTCGAATGTCAGCCGGAGCTGCTGCTCTTCCTCTTGCACGCGGCTGAGCTGCGGCGCCTTGTCTTTAATGATGAACCAGTAAACACCAAGGCCCAGTACAGCAACAAATACGATCGCTATGACACCGGCACGAAATACAAGTGGCCAGCGACCAACGTCGTTAACGTCCAGTGACTGTAGTTCTTCAAGAAGGTTCATTGCGCCTCCTCCTGGCCTTCAGGGCGCGCCTGCTTAACGTAGACGACGAACGCGGATTGTCGTGCCGCGCCGGACTGCGTGGTCTCGACACGCTCAACCTCCGGATCGCTCAACCACTCCGAAGCGTCCACTTGCCGCATTAGCGCCGATACCCGGGTGCTTGACTGCGCAACACCGCGAACCTCGACCCGCGCCCCCGTCTGCTTGATGCCGGACAAATAAACACCCTCCGGCAACTTGCGCGCCAGCTCGTCAAACAGGTGCACTATTTCCGGGCGGCTTTTCTGCAACTGCTCGATAATTTCCATGCGGGCCAACAGGCGTTCTTTCTGGCGTTCCAGACCGTCAATCTCGGTAATGCTCTTCTCAAGCTCAACGATCTCGTCTTTCAGGCGCTGGTTACGCGCGCCCTGGTTGTCGATCATTTGTGAGTAGGCGAAAACCGTGGCGATGACGACGGCGATGGCGGCCACAACGGCGCCCGCCGCTGCAACACCGAAATCGCGTTGCCGTTTTTTCCGCTCTTCTTCGCGCCAGGGGAGTAGATTAATGCGTGGCATCTTAGTCGAAGCTCCTCAGTGCAAGTCCGCAAGCGGTAAGGAGAGCGGTCGCATCTTTGTGGACCCCCTGTGATTTGGCTTTGGACGAGATTTTCATCTGCCCAAGCGGATCACCAACTTCGGTCGGTACGCCAACGCGACTGGAAATAACGTCTGCAATGCCAGGAATATTAGCGCAGCCGCCGCACAC
>JBATID010000284.1:0-2230 GCA_049667545.1 Woeseiaceae bacterium | reverse complement strand
CGCTGTCCACCTACCTTGCAATCATGGAATCGGGACTCGCGTCGGCGAGGTTCGGTCGGTATCCCCAACAACGGGTCAACGCTATGAGAACTCTCACAGTCGCCTGCCTCGGAGTCGCGATGGCATTTTTCGCGCTCGATGGCCAGGCTCAGGATGTAAACCACGGCAAAGATGACTACAAGCTTTGCGCCAGCTGCCATGGATTCAACGGCGCCGGCAACCAGCTCGTGAACGCGCCGGCGCTCGCGGGCCAGGAAAGTTGGTACCTGCAACGGCAGCTGGTTAATTTCCGCGCCGGCATTCGCGGTGCCGCCAGCGGCGATACTCACGGGCAGTCGATGGCGCTGATGACCAGGGGGCTGACCTCGGACGACACGATCGCCGACATCGTTGCCTACATCGGCACCCTGCCAAAAGCCAAACCGGCTGTCACCATTACGGGAGACAAGGCCAACGGCAAGAGCCAGTACGCAACCTGCGCCGCCTGCCATGGCGTGAGTGCCGAGGGCAACGCGACGCTCAATGCGCCGGCGCTTGCAACGATAGACGACTGGTATCAGTTGCGGCAGCTGCAGTTATTCAGAGACGGCAGCCGCGGCGCACACGCGGACGACGTTTACGGACAACAAATGCGGCCGATGGCGGCCGTCCTCGCCGATGACAAAGCCATGCGGGACGTAGTGACGTACATCAGCTCACTCAGGTAGCAGGCAGAAAAATGCGCTTCATCGCCGCCGTGGCATTGCTGCTGGTCGCACCGACAACCGTTGCCGGTGAGCGGTTGCTGGCGTTTGACGAGGTGGTGGTCACGGCAACCAAGCGCGAAACGAGTATTCGTGACGTGGCTGCCGACGTGACATTGCTTCGCGGCACCGACCTGCGGGCAACCATGACCACCTCGCTCGAGGATACCTTTCGTTTTGTTCCCGGGGTCACGCATGAATCCTCCGGCTCCCGCTTTGGCACCGAGGGCATTACGATCCGCGGCATCGGTGGCAACCGTATCGCCCTTGAGATCGACGGCGTACCGTTATCGGACCAGTTCGATATAGGCAACTTTTCCAATGCCACCCGGAACTTCGCTGATGCCGGCCTGATCGAGCAGGTCGAGATCCTGCGGGGCCCGGCCTCCGCACTCTACGGCAGCTCCGCTGTAGGCGGCGTCGTAGCACTAAGCACGCTGGACCCGCGGTCATTGAGTGGTGGCGATACCAGTGGTGGCTCGGCGAGCGCGTTTTATCGGGGTCGCGATGACAGCGCGAATCTGCGGGCCAGCCTCGCGCTGCAAAGCGACGCAGCCTCGCTGCTGTTCTCCGGCAGCTTTTCTGACGGGGCGGAGCGACAGTCCGCGGCGCTGGACAGTCCGCAGGACACGCAAAGCTACCACCGTGACGCCGCATTGATAAAGCTGGTCGGTGCAAACCGTTTCGGTCACGACTGGCAGCTTAGCGCTATCCGACAAACGCACGACGTGCAGTCGCGCGTAACCTCCGTACTTGGCACCGGCCGCTTCAGCTCGACCACACGGCTCGAAGGCGATGACAGCCATCGCATGGACATACTGAGCGCTGAGTATTCTTTCGATATGGCCGGGAGCACCGCTGGCTTGCTGCGCATTTTTGCCGCTAAGGCAGAGATCAAACAGAACACACTCGACGAACGCGCCGCCGCTCGCAGCCCGGCCCTGGTCAATCGCGATTTCTACTATACACAGCGTCTGCGTGGCGCCGAACTGAATCTGTGGCGAGACCTGGAATTGATCGGATGGTCACATCGAGTTGGCGTCGGGCTGGAGTTTTCCGAGACGGAAACGACAGAGCTTCGTGACGGCCTGTCAACCAGCCTCACCGATGGCAGCGTTACGAACGAGATACTCGGCGAGCGTTTTCCATTGCGTGATTTTCCCATCACAGTGACGCAGGCCACCGGTGCTTACCTTTCTGATCAGCTGACGCGTGGCCCACTGTCGCTGATCGTGGCGTTGCGCTTTGATGACAACCGGCTCAGGCCGAAAGCCGACGACATCTACACGACCGACAATCCGGGGACGCCAGTGGCTGCACTGTAGAACTCCGATATATCGCCGATGCTGGGTGCTATCTATCACGTGGGGGATGAATTCGATTTTTACATCCAGTATGCGCGCGGTTTTCGCGCACCGCCTTTTGAAGACGCCAACATCGGTCTCGACATTCCGTTGTTTAACATCCGCGCCATTCCAAACCCTGAC
>JBATID010000283.1:0-3144 GCA_049667545.1 Woeseiaceae bacterium | reverse complement strand
CACCGCGAGACTCTTCGCGCCTGCCATTCTCTGCAGCATTGTCGGCCGGCGTGGGTGATTCGGCCACGGCGTCGCGCTCGAGGTCGTCGATCAGGTCCTGTACCTGCCCTGCAAGCTCGAGCCGGGCTTCGCGCTCTTCAGCGATCAGCTGCTCAAGACTGAGGAGACGCTCGGCCAGCGTATCTGCCAAACCGTCATCCCGGATGGATGGCATCGCCACGGATTCTTGCCCCGCGGTTAGCGCGGCGGAGATGACCCAGGCACCGATGGCGAACCCGGCAACCAAACTGGCAGCAACAGCTACAGCCATTCGGGACGTGATGTTCACGCTTTTCGCGGCCTACTCAGCGATTTGCGCCCCGACGACAGTAGCCGGGCAATTTGAGCCAGCCGTGTACGGTCCAAGACCGGTGTTGACACTGGCGATCTGCCCCGGCGGAATCTGCCCGCGGATCACATGCACCACCTGTTCCGCGCGACCCGAAGAACCGGTGTATTGAACCATCACCCGGACATTGTCAATCTGTACCGACGTGTCGTTTTTCACCGAGACCACGAGCTTGCCATTGGCATCCGGGTCGCAGCGCCGCAGCACATACGCATCGGGGTTCGACGGCAGGTCCAGTCGCACCAGCTGATCAGTGGCCGCCTTGCCATAATCGCCGCCGGCCTGCGCGACAACCTTGTAGTGATTGATGGCCTCCGGCATGTTGCCCCGCGCTCTGGCGATATCCCCCAGTGCAAAGTGCGCGGGCGCGGTCGGTAGCAGTGCGATACTGTTTTCGAGATCAGTCACCGCGCCGTCGGTCTGGCCCATTTCTTTCCTGGCGACGCCTCGTTGCAGGTGATAGTAGAAGAAGTTGCTGCGACGCTCGATTGCCCGACTGTAGTTCGTCACGGCCATGTCGTACTTGTCAGCAACCAGGCGCGCATCGCCGCGCAGCGCGTGAAAGTGTGCCTCCTCCGGGAACAGGCTGAGCGCTTTATTGGCCAGCGTCAGCGCTTCGTCGACGTTCTTCTCGGCCAGGGCTTTGCGACCCTCGTCGTACGCGTCATAAGCAGGCTTGGCGGCGCGGGTCTTCTGCATGGCCCGTTGAAACTCCGTGGTACCGAGGTTGCCGCCCTGTGGCAGGGTGGCGGCGGTCGATCTGTTGGCCTCAACGCGCGCCTGCGACGGCGGGTGGCTCGCAAACAGCCCGCTGAGCCAGTCTGAACGACGGCCCTCGCTGAGGCGCACAAACGTCTCCTGCAACATCACCGCGCCCTGCGGGTCGTAGCCGGCCTTCGACATGTACTGCATCCCGTAGTAGTCCGATTCGAGCTCGGCATCACGTCCGTACTTCGCCAACCCGACCTGAGCGAGCAAATTGGCGCCGCCTACGGCCAGGTTGCCGTAGTCGCTGTCACTGGTCGCAATCGCCGTGCCCATCACACCGATCTGCAGCAGCGTGCCGCGGGACATTTGCTGGGCCGTGTGCCGGGCAGCTGCATGCACCACTTCATGGCCGAGAACAGCAGCCAGCTCCGCCTCGGACTCGAGTTCCGTCAAAAGGCCACGGTTGATGGCGATTTTGCCACCCGGCAGCGCCCAGGCATTGGGCACCGAGTTGTTCAGAACAACAAACTCGTACGGCAGATCGACGCCGCTTTGCGCCGCCAGCCGGCTGCCGATGCCCTGCACGTACTGCGTGAGCTGCGCGTCAACGTCATAGGCGCCACCCTGGGACTGCTGCATCGGCGCATAGTTCTGGCGCCCCATCTCGATCTCCGAGGCCGCGCTGACTATCATCAAATCGCGCTTGCCGGTAACCGGATTGACGGCACAGCCCGTCAGCAATGCCGCCGCAACGGCCACAATAATGGTGCTTTTTCTCATTGCACTGCCTCTTTTTTCGTATCCGGCATTATAGCGCCTGTTACAATACGCCGAGTTAAAAACGAGAGGATACAACAATGGGATTGTTCGACTTTGTAAAAGATGTGGGCAGACAGATTTTTGACACGGATGACGAAGCCGCTGACAACATCAAAGAGCACCTTGAAATCAAGACCAGCGGTATCAAGGACCTTACGGTGGAGTTTGACGATGGCGTGGCAACGATATGCGGCAGCTGTTCAAGCCAGGCTGTCCGTGACCAGGCCGTGTTGCTTGCCGGCAACATCAAGGGCGTCAAGAAAGTTATCGCTGACGATCTCAAGGCACCACCACCAAAACCTGAAGAGCCGAAGGAAAAAGCCGAGTTTTATGAAATTGCCAGCGGTGACACGCTTGGTAAAATTTCCAAGAAGTTCTACGGCAGCGCCGGCAAGTACATGAAGATCTTCGAAGCAAACCGCGACATCATCTCCGACCCGAACAAGATCTATCCGGGCCAGAAGATCAAGATACCGCTCGACTAGTTCTCACGGAGAAACGCATGGACTTTATGGACCTGTTAAAGGCGGCTGGCGGTGATAACAGTCTTGGCCAGCTGGCCAAAACTGTCGGGCTGGGATCGTCGGATACATCGAAACTGGTCGCGGCATTAGCCCCGGCACTGATGCGCGGCGTGCAGAGGAACACGGCTGACGACAACGGTCTGGCCGGGCTGCGTCGCGCGCTGGAAACCGGTGGGCACGATCGTTATATCGACAACCCGGAACTGCTCGCGTCGAAGAAGACGCGCAAGGACGGCAACAACATCCTTGGCCATATTTTTGGCAGCAAGGATGTCAGCCGCAATGTCGCGGCCGTTGCCGCCAAAGACACCGGCATCGATGCCAGCCTGATCAAGAAAGCGCTACCGCTACTCGCAACGCTGGCAATGGGCGCGATGAGCAAGAAGACTGCGGGTGGCAAAGAGCTCGGCTCGTCTGTATCAAAAGGCGGTCTGGGCCCCCTCGGCGATCTGCTCAACATGGGCAGCAAATCCGGTGGCGGACTTGACGACATCCTCGGGATGGCGCGCAAGTTTTTCTGACTGGAGTTTTGGGTGACCACTCGGTCACTTCTGAAGAAGGCCGGCCTTGTGTCGGCCTTTTTTCATAACAATGAGCACCCGGATATACTCCGCTGATGGTTGAGGACCTCGATCTCTGGAGACTCGCTGCCGGCCTCGGCCTGTTCCTGTTCGGCATGCACGAGCTGGAACATGCGCTGACGCA
>JBATID010000282.1:0-3504 GCA_049667545.1 Woeseiaceae bacterium | reverse complement strand
ACGAACTCGATTCCTGCGACCATACCGAAGCCGCGCACATCACCGATCAGCGCATGTTTGCTGGCGAGTGCATGTACACACGCTCGCAGGTAATCACCAACCTCGCGACCTTTTGCAACCAGGTTTTCATTTTCGATAACGTCGAGCACGGCATTGCCGGCGGCACAGGCGACGGCGTTACCGCCGAAGGTGCTGAACAGCCGGGTCTGATCCATGAAACGATTCAGTATTTCGTTGGTGGTGACGACGACGCCTAATGGAAAACCATTGCCCACCGGCTTGCCCAACGTGACGATATCGGCGTGCATGCCGTGCAGCTCATGGCCCCACCACTGTCCCATGCGGCCGAATCCCGACTGCACCTCATCGCAGATCATCAAACCACCCGCACCCCGGACCCTGGCCTCGACAGCGCGCAGATAACCTTCCGGCGTTGCCGGCACACCACTGGAGCACATTGCCGAGTCGATCATGAATGCAGCGATGCCGTACCCGGATGCCGCCAGTTCAGCTATGGCACGGTCCGCATCCACCGCGTAGTTTTCGACTATGTCCGCATCAGATCCGCGATGCGGGCCGCGATACGGGTCGGGAACGATCAGGCCCTGCAGAAAATCAGGCAGCGGCCTTCCAGGACGCCCCGGTGAGAACTGACGGATGACGTCGGTGATACCGTGGTAAGCGTCTTCCATGATGATCGCGCCACTGTTGCCGGTTACGAGTTTTGCCATCTGCCAGGCGACATCATTCGCCTCGCTGCCCGAGTTCACGAAAATGCACCCCGTCAGATGAGGCGCGAGCTTGCCGGTGAGACGCTCCGCATATTCGAGCACGCTGCTGTAGAGGTAACGCGAATTGGTGTTCAGCGCGCCCGCCTGCCGGGCGATAGCTCTGACGACGTGCGGGTGGCAATGCCCGACCTGTGGCACGTTGTTGTAGAAATCCAGGTAACGATGGCCATCGGTCGCGAACAGCCACGGCCCGGAACCCCGTTCGAAGTGCATCGGTTGCTGATAAAAATGGGTGGTCTTCCTGCCCAGTAAAGCGCGTCGTGCGGCAAGCAGGTCCTCTTCCCCGGCAGGCGCGACAGGCTCTTCTGGCGACGTCGGGCAGAACACCGGGAAACGGCACGCGTGCCGGAGCCGGCGCCGCATCTCGGTGCGTCCAACTGCCTGCAACTGGCGGAGACGCTCGATGGATGGCCGGGCAGACGCTATATGCGCCGGCTGCTCTGGCGTCAACGCGGCCCGCGCCGCGACAATGGTTGCGGTCAGGGCAGCGCGTGCACACAGCAGGTCATGGACCACATCCAGCTCGTCTTCACGCAGCGGCAAGACGGCATCGAAACTGGCGGCGATTTCACAAACCGGCGTCACGATGTCACTGGTGCCGAACGCGACGCTGTCGCAGGCAACGGCAATTTCTGCAGCGAGCGTGCCGTGCAACAGGTCGCCAAAATCGATGAGTCCGGTGATCTGCGCCGCATCCTGGGCATCAACGAGCACGTTGTCGGTATGGGCGTCCTGATGAATGACCTGGTGTCGCAGCATTTTCAGGCGCGGCAGCACGGTGCTGGTCATGCGTTCGAACACGTTGTCGATCAGTGCGCGGTCGGCGTCGTCCGCGATGTGCCGGGTGAGAGGCCGAAGCCTCGCACAGGTCTCGATGTTCCAGGGATGCTGCTGCCGGGCGGCGGGGTGAAAGTAACCTTGCAGCGCGATATCGACGCGCGCCAGCAACGCGCCCAGGCTTTTCCGGGTTGCCGCGCCGGTGGCCTCCTCGGTTGCGGATAAGGGTACGCCGTGCAGATAGCCAAGCACGTAAACTATGTGCTCGTCGCCATTGGCGAAAGTGGCGCGCGTGAACAGCTTCTTGTCGAGTGTCTCGAGCACCGGCGGCACCGGCAACGATGCATCAACAGCCGCTATGTGCCGCAGCGCGCCCAGCTGGAAATCGATGGTGTCGGCATGCTCGCTGCGATTGGCAATCTTGAGGACATAGCGGGCGCCGTTACCGGTATCGATGCGAAAGTTCTGGTCACGCTCGCTTCGTAATGCTCGACACTCACCTTCTATCCCGTAGCATCGTCTTGCGACGTCGCGGGCCGCGTCAACCTCGTGAACCGGCGGATCGCGATCAAGAAACAGGATCCCGGAGGATGCCAGCCCATTGCCAACTTGACTCATTATTCGATTTCCGCACTTTTAAGTCGTTGAATTCTAACACCGCATGACCGGCCAGCCAGCGCGTTGGTTTGTCGGGACCTGTCAGCTACAATTGTGCGCTTCCGGCGCTGCGTCCTGCCGGCACGCCAACCATCACCACCGCCCACCACAAGACGAACCCCATGCAGAGAAACGTGCTTTGTGCCGCTCTTACGGCGGGCCTTTTGGTCACCGCCGCCAGCGCCCTTGCCGAAAACGAATCGGCGGGTGCAGACGACCTTGCCGAGATTACGGTCAGTGCCAGGCGTGTTGCGAACCAGCGGCCGGCTGGCACCTATGCAGCGCCAGTTACCTTGCTGCGGTTCGACCCGCTGGTAGAGATCCAGTCGCGTGGGATCGCGGAAGGGCAGTCGGACATAACCGTTCGCGGCAGCGTGTTCGAGAATACCGGCGTGCAGCTTGGTGCGGTCTCTATTGTTGATCCACAGACGGGTCACTACGTTGCCGAGTTGCCGGTCGACCCGGCGTTCCTTTCCGATCCATCCGTCCTGCTTGGAATTGATAATGCGGTGCGCGGTTTCAACTCGGCCATCGCAACGGTGTCGTACGGCTTCCGGCCGGTGCAGGATGGCGGCTTCGTGTCGTTGGGCACGGGCACCGACAGTCTTGATTTCCAAACGCTGCGTATTGCGAGAACCGACACTACTGCGAGAGGCGATACCGTCGGTGCAGCGGCATCGTTTGCGCGGTCACAGGGTGATGGCAGCGTGCCGAACGGCGATCACCGATTCTCTCGATACAATGTGCGGCTGCAGCGGGTCGGCGACGATTCGCGGTCGGACGTGCTGCTGAGCTACCAGGATAAATTCTACGGGTGGCCGGGTGCGTACACGGGCTTTGCCACGCTGAATGAAATTGATGACACGCAGACCACGCTGCTCGTGGGCAATCACCGCGTCACTGCAAGCCGCGGCTGGTGGGAAATAGGCGCCGCTTATCGACGCCTGGTCGATGACTACGATTTTGAGCGCAGCACGATCGAGGCCGGCGTGCCTGGTTCGTTCGAACACGAAACGCGCAATTTCGCCGTCGGGCTGCAAGGCCTGAGTCGGGTCGGTCGCGTCGACTGGCGCTACGGTGCACAGCTCAGCAGTGACGAGCTGGTGCGCTCAACGGACCTGACCAACGGGGAATTCGACACGCGCCGATACGCGACATTGACCGTGGTGCCCTCTGTCGATTTTGCCTTGTCCACGGGAACGATGACCGTGCGCGCAGGCGCAACCGTGGATTATTCGAACCGCGACAGCAACGCGGTGTTACCGCTTGTTGGCGTGAC